>NZ_JBEYSL010000161.1:0-13407 GCF_040642735.1 Micromonospora sp. NPDC047753
GCCGACGAGTCGCCAGCCCCGGGACCGGACCGGTCGGCCGGGCGCGCTGCGGTTGCCGGGCGCGGCGAGGACCGGGTTGGGCAGGGAGAGGTCGGTCGCGGTCATCAGCTGTTCCTCCGCTTGTTGACCATGAACTGGATGACCGTGATGCTGAAGCAGATGGCGAACAGGACGACGGAGACCGCCGAGGCGTAGCCGAACTGGTTCTCCTCGAAGCCCTTCTGGTAGATGTACTGCGAGAGCACCAGTGTCGACTGGCCCGGGCCACCACCGGTCATCACGAGGATGAGGTCGAAGACCTTGAAGCTTTCGATGGTGAGCAGCACTGTGACGAAGAAGGTGGTGTGTCGTAACCCGGGGAGGGTCACGTGCACGAACCGCTGCCACGGTGTGGCGCCGTCGGTCTCGGCCGCCTCGTAGAGCTGGGCCGGGATGGTCTGCAGGCCGGCCAGGAACAGCAGCATGTAGTAACCCATGTACCGCCAGGTGCCGACAATGATGACCGCCGGCATCGACCAGGTCGACGACGTGGTCCAGCCCGGCGCATCGTCCACCCCGACTGCACCGAGGAGAGCGTTGATCGGGCCGTACTCCGGGCTGAACAGCTGGTTCCAGACGATCGCGATCGCCACGATCGAGGTGATGTAGGGGAAGAAGGCGACGGTGCGGAAGAACCGTACGCCGCGCAGTTTGCGGTTGAGCAGCAGCGCCAGCCCGAGTGACGCCGCGAGGGTCAGCGGGATGTGGAAGACGGTGTAGTAGACGGTGTTGCGCAAAGCGGTCCAGAAGCTTGCGTCGCCCCACATTCGCCGGAAGTTGGCGGTGCCGGTCCACTCGGCCACCCCGAAGACGTTCCAGTCGGTGAAGGCCACATAGAACAGCACGACGACGGGTAGCAGGGTGAGCACTGCGAAACCGGCGAAGTTGGGCAGGATGAACGACCAGCCGGCGACCGTGTCGCGCGACACCAGCCGCCGGCTCCTGGGTCTCGTGCGCGGCAATGTTGCCATAGGAAGTCTCCGGAAGCGTTCGGCATGATGGCGGGACCGGCGTGCGGTTCAGGCGCGCCGGGACCGCCATCAGCTCACTGGTTGAGGACCTCGTTCTTGGCGCGGGCCTGCGCCTTGCTCAACTCCGCGTCGACGCCCTTGCTGTCCGAGAGGATCGCCGAGTGCGTCTCGTTGAGGAGGTTCTGCAGGCCCGCGGTGTGCTTCGACACCGGGTTCTCCGGCTTGATGGTGTGCTTGGCGTAGGCGAACTTCGACAGGTCGTCCTGCGGCACGCCGTCCAGCCCGAACAGCGTCGCGGTAACCGCGTCGGTGACCTGGGCCGGGGTGATGCCGATCCCGGCCAGCGCCTTAGCGGCATCCGGGCCGGCCGCGTACTGGACGAAGGCCTTGGCCGCGGCGGTCCTGGACTTGCTGATCTTCGGGTTGATCCCCAAGCCGGTCGGGTCGCCGAAGGTCACTGGTGTGGCGGAGGTGCCGGTGGTGGACTTGTCGAACTGCGGCGCCGGGGCGAGCCCCCACTGGAACTTGTCGGCGTCACCGCTCTGTCGCTGGTTGAGCAGCGTGGCCACGTACCAGGTGCCCATAAGCAGCATCGCCGACTGCTGCTTGCCGAACTGCGCCTGGTAGGTCAGTTTGTTGGTCTTCGCGGTGCCGAAGGTCGGCTGCGCGCCGGCCGCCTGCAGGTCCAGTGACCGCTCGTAGTACGGCTTCAGGTAGCCGTAGTCCCCGGAGAGCAGGTCCGCGTTGGGGGTCTGGGCGAGCGCGAATCCCTGCACTGTCGACTGGAAGGTGTGCTGGTACGCGCCGGTCGCGTTCGAACCGGCCCCCTTCAACCCGGTGTGCAGTCGCTTCGTCGCGTCGGTGTAGTCGTCCCAGGTCCAACTGCCGTCCGGCGGCGCCACCTTCGCCTTCGCGAACAGGTCCTTGTTGTAGAACAACACCCACGAGTCCTGCCGGTACGGCACCGCGTACGCCTTGCCATTCACCTGGTAGGACGCGAGCGCCGGGGTCGAGCCGAGACCGGAGGTGGCGTCGGAGACGTCGAGCAGCTGACCACCGCTCTGGTACGTGTAGAAGTTCTTGAGGTTCTTCATGACGTAGACGTCCGGGGCGGTGCCGGCAGCCAGGTCCGTGATCATCTGGGTGTCGTAGTCGTTGCCTGGGGCGTACTCCTTGAGCTCCACCGTCACGTTCGGGTGGGTCGCCTTGAAGCCGTCGGCGAGCGTCTTGAACTCGGGCGTGGACGACAGGGTCCAGCCGGCCAGGGTGATGGTCACCGGGGCATTGGGGTCGACTGACTCGTCTGCGCCGCCGCAACCGGCGAGCACAAGCGTCAGGGCCGTCGCAGCGCTGATGACGGCAGGTATCGCACGCTTCATCCCTTTCTCCTTAGGTCAAGGGGCCCGGACGGGCCCGCACTGCTACCAGGACGCCCGGGTGGGCCTGGCATTCTCCGTGTCCAGACGGGTCGACGTGCTGATTCCGTCGGGCCAGTCGACCGCCAGGTGGAGGCCGCGGCCGCCCTCGTCGACCACGGCCTGGCACGCCTGCCGGGCCGGGGCAACCGGCACCCTGGACAGCTCGGTGAAGGTGGCGGCCCATGCGCTCGGCCGGACGGGGTGGTCGAGCCATGGCACGAGCAGCCCGCCGGCCAGGGGTCCGCCGTGCGGAGCGGCGGTGACGCCGGCCGTACCGCCGCCGTGAATGCTGTCGAGCCGGCTGGTCAGGCCGGCTCCGGTCACGACCGCCACACCGCCGGCGGCGGTGGCCGTCGCATCCCCGGCGATGGCCCAGCCCCCGATCCGGAGCCTCAGGGCAGCCGCCTCGACGCCGTCGACGAGGCCGTCGACGCGGGTCAGACGTAGTTCCCAGGGGCCGCGGACCAGCGAATACACAGTGAGGTGCCCGGCCGGTCGGGACCGGCCCGCACGGCCGCCGCCGTGATCGCGCTGACCCGGATCCGGGTCGACCCAGTGGGCGAGGGCACGTGACCCGGCCACGCCCACGCCGTCGGTGTCGACGTGAACGCTCAGCAGACGCATGCCGGTGCGGTGGGTGACCCGGCCCGCGTCGTCGACGAGAGTGACGGACTGGTCGACCGGACTGGCCCAGCCGCTGTCGTCGAGGACCGGGGTGGTCGCGGTGGAGTAGCCCAGTCGGGCGTAGAGCGGTGAGTCTGAGACGGTGGCACCCTCGACGGCGTGGTCGGTGCCGTGGTTGACGACGCGGACGATGCCGTCGGCACGGGTGCCAGAGATCAGCCAGCCTGGCGCGTGTATCGCCCGCACCGCGTCCCGCTCCTCCACCGGCAACGGCTCCTCGGGAGTCGCCCAGACCGGATGGTCGGCGGGTAGCGCGATACCGAGCAGGCCCTTGCTGGCCCAGTACGGCGAGCCCGGCCCGGAGTACGACTGCGCCAGTCGCGGCCACGGCCCGTGCCAGCCGAGGGTGAGCAGGCCTCGTTCGTCCGGGGCTCCATTAGCGACGAAGTGACGCACGATGCGGGTGGCCGCGCCGCGCAACCGGCCGAGGCTGACCGAGGGCACGCCGGCGATGGCGCCAACCCAGAACGGCGCCGCCGCGGCGAAGCGGTAGGTCAGACTCCGCCCCTGGATCAACGGTGATCCGTCGGCGCCCACGAGCGCGACCGCGTCGCTCAGGAAGCGGTCGAGGCCGGCCAGGTCCCGTTCGCGGCGCTGCTCGGCCAGGTCCGCTGCGCCAGCCATCCGGGCCCACAGGGTCGGGTAGAGGTGCAGGGCCCAGCCCACGTAGTGGTCGTAGGCGCGGTCCGGCCCGTCGGACATCCAGCCTTCCCCGCGGACGAAGCCGTCATGGGTGGTCAGGTCCTCGTTCATCTCGTCGAGCGAGTGCGGCCCGCCCACCGAACGCAGAAACGTCTGTACGACCAGCCGGAACCAGACCCAGTTGATTCGTGGGTACGTGTCGTCGCCGACCGCCGGGCGCAGATAGTTCACCACCCGCTCGCGCACCACGGACGGCAGTCGGTCCCAGATCCACGGGCGGGTCATGTCCAGGACCAGCGCGATGGAGGCGGCCTCCACCTTCGCCTGGGGGTGCTCGTCCATGCGCACCCAACGGTCTGGAGCGCTCGGGTCGGTGCCAGCGGTGATGCCTGCCGTGTACCGGGCCACGAGCTCGTCCAGGCCCACTCCCCGGGCACCAGCGATGCGGAACCCAGCCAGCAGGAAGGTACGGGCGAAACCCTCCAGCCCGTCGACGGCCCGCCCGTAACCGCCCTCCGGCCCGGGGAAGGTGACCAGGGCGTGTCCGGGCGACGCGAACGGTCGGGTGGCGGCGAGCATCCGGTCGGCGAGGGCCAACCAGTCATCCCGGCTCCAGGTCGCGGCGGTAGCGACATCCGAGTCCGTCGACGGTGCCACCTGACCGGTCGTCTCGAACGTCATCCGTGGTCCTGTCGCATCGATCCGTCTCCGTCGACTGTGGCGAGCGGGGCGTTGCCCATGAATGTGACGTGCAGGCATCCGCAGGGTTTCCGAAGTAAAACGCTCACAAAGGAGCAAGTCAATGCCGTTCCCAAACCGATGTGAACACACCTGATCAGGAGAGCGCACAACGCTGCCGTGACACACCAAGTGCTCTGATACGATCACAATCGCTCATAGCCGCTCCACCGCCAGAGGAGTCATGACCGTCGCAGACCGCTCCGCAGACCCGCTGGCTGCGGCGTGGCGCGGTCACCGGAGGGAACCGTCGGCACGGGTGCTCGCATCGCCCGACAACGCCCGGGACCTCGACCCGGATCAGGCGACCACGCCGCCCCACATCCACCCGCTCGTCGCCGGCCAGGCACGGCTTGGCGACGGCCGCGCCGAGGCTGCCACGCTGGACGACGTCAGCCGGCCCACCCTCGGCCAGCAGCCAGGTTCAGCGCCGTGCGCCGCGACGACCCGGCGGAGCGCGACTCCTATGCTCTTCGACGGATGGGTAGATCACCCGATCCGGCTCGCGATCGACATCACCGCGTTCGGCCCGACCGGCGAGGTCGTCCGCACCAAAACGCTCTCGTCGCACGAAGCGCTCCTCGGAGGTCCCCCATGACCAAGGACAGCCCCGTCGTCACCACGGCGGAGTCCCCCCGAGGGCCGCTTCAGGTCGCCCGCCGCCAGCAACTGTTGGCAGCCCTGCAGCGCGACGGCTCGATGCGCATCTCTGACCTGTCCCACGTGCTTGGTGCCGCGCCGGTCACCATCCGGCGTGACATTGCGGAGCTCGCCGCCGAAGGGTTGGTTCGCCGGGTCCACGGTGGGGTCGCCCTGATCCTGCCGGACGCCGTCCCGGCAGCCGACGAGCCACCCGCCGCGGGCCTGGAGCCGCTGGTCGGGCGCGCCCTCGGCATGCTCGTGCCCTCCTTGGACTACTACTGGCCGGACGTGGCTCGCGGCGTCGAGGGGGCCGCCCGCGAGTTGGACATGCGCGTGGTTCTGCGCGGCTCCTCCTACGACAGCGAGGACGACCAGCCGCAACTGGCCCGCATGGTGGGGCGGATGGGCGTCGACGCGCTGATCATCGCGCCGAGCATGGACGCACCAACCGCCGAACGCACCATCGAGTGGCTCGACAAGGTCGGCGTCCCGGTCGTCCTGCTGGAACGCACCGCCAAGGTAGGCAGCCACCACGCTGTCATGGAGTCGGTGGTCACCGACCACGCGCTCGGTGCGGCCATGGCGGTGCGCCACCTCACCTCGCTCGGACACCGCAAGGTCGGCCTGGTGCTCGACGCCAACAGCCCCACCAGCCAGCACGTACGACGTGGCTGGCTCGACGCCGCCACCGAGTGCGGCCTCGACCCGGACGCGACTGTGGTGGCTGTGGTACCCGACGCACGCTCACCCGAGCGGGACTCCGTGCTCAACGGCATCCTCGACCAGTGCCAGGCGACCGGGACGACGGCGCTGCTGGTGCACGCCGACGCCGAGGCGATCGCGCTCGTGCAGCACTGCGAGGAGCGGCACCTGTCCGTTCCCGGCGACCTTTCCCTGGTGGCGTACGACGACGAGGTCGCCGGGCTCTTCAGCCCGCCGCTGACCGCGGTCCGACCGCCGCGACGCTCGATCGGACGAGCCGCCGTGCGTCTCGTCGCCGACCGGCTCGCCGACCCCGACCGTCCCACCCACCGGGTCGTCATCAGCCCGTCGCTAAGGATCCGGGAGTCGACCGCGCCGCCATCCGCGTAGGCGTTCCGGTCCCGATACATTCGACCAGGGACCAGCCGGGCGGTGAGCAGCCGGCCTCCACAGCAGACCTGGTGCGCCCGCATCCTGCCAAGTGCGCTCTCCCACCGGATGCGGTTACGTGAGCGCATCGCTACTATGGGTCAGCAGTCCAGAGGGAAGGGGTCGTGCCCGCGTGCGAAGTCCCGTCACCGAGACCGCGTCGGCGTCCGCGCCGGGCCGATCCGCGCCGCTCATGACCGGCCGGCTGCGCAGGCTCGCCCGGCCGCTGGTGCTGATCGCGGCCGCCGTCGGGGCCGGTTTCGTCGGGGCCGTCCTGTTCCAGGGCCCGGCCGCCGCCGACGGGATGCGCAGCGGGTCCACTGACGAGCCTCATCGGACGGTCGGCGCTCTGGTCGAGTCGGTCGCGCGGCTCACGGTCGCCGTGCCACTCAACCAGGGCCGCCACGTGGCCGCGGATGCCGACGACAGTCGCCGCGATGGGCTCCACGTCCCACTGCCAGGGCCTACCGATGACGCCGCCGCCTCCCGCGAGAAGCTACCCTCGACGGGGCCTCGACGGTTGACGGGTGCTTCGAGGCGCGACGCACCCGACGCGGCGGCGGAGCGCGAGAAGCTCCGGCCGACCTCCGTAGGTCGCACGGTTCATCGTCCAGCGCACCGTGTCGGACTGTCGCGGCCGGCCGCGGATCCACCACGGAAATCAGCCACCGCCGCGCCCAGGCCGCCTACGCTGCACGGACCAGGCGAGTCGCCGGCGGTGGGCCCGATCACCGCCGCCTTGCCGCACGTCGTCGACATCGTGGGCAGGGTGCCGATCCGGCCCGTCGTCATGACACTCCTCCGGGTCGCCGATGCCGTTCTACCGCCGGCTCTCGGCGAGGTGGTCGTCCCGTCGGTGACACCTGCACTGCCCGATCCCCCAGTGCTCGGGCCGGCTGGCGTCCCGGTGACCGAGCCGGCTCCCGTACCGACGGTGCCGACGCCACCGGCGGGTCCGGCGCCGGCCCCCGTACGCGTCGCAGCGCCACCGACGCCGGCCGCGCCACCGCCGATGTCCGTCGTCGACGCCGCGCGTGCCACGGTCCCGACGGGGCAGGTCGCCGCACGCCCGGGACCGGTGGCCCCGCAGGGTGTGTTCCCTGGGCAACCGCTCGCGCCCGCCGACCAGGATGTCGCTTGCGTCGACAATGGATCGACGCCCGGGCCGGGGTTGCCCCGGCCGCTCGACCGGCAGTCGCATGTCGGCGCCGGGCAACGCTGCGATCTCGCGCCGCTGCTGGTTGAGAGCCGAGCTCCGTCTGCGATCACCCGCCCCGGCTGAGGCGGGTCGATCGACCCCGGTGACTGGTCTGAGCGACTGGTTTCACCACTGGTCGGTCGATCAGTGTCCGTGCCCGTCCGCGGTGACGGTGCCGCGGGCCGATGCCTACCTGTCTGTAGCGCACGACCGCCCCGATCAACCCGTGGATGTTCCGGGATCGGTGGCCGTCGTGACGCGTACCGGAGATCGGAGAAGACGTGGTGATCCACGTTGTCGTCGCCGAGGACATGGGTTTGCTCCGCGGGGCGCTCTGCGCCGCGCTGTCACGTGAGGAGGACATGGAGGTGGTCGCCGACGTCGAGGGTGTCGGCGAACTGTTGACGGTGGTCCGGCGGTGCCGACCGCAGGTGGTGGTGCTGGCACTGACACCGGAGCTGCCCGACCCGGTGGAGGCGGTCGCCCGCATCGACGTCGAGGCGCCGCACGCCGCCGTGCTGGCGATGAGCCCACGGTGGAGCCCGGCGCTGGTGGAGGCGGCGCTGGCAGCCGGCGCGCGCGGCCTGGTCGGGAAGGACAGCTCGCTGGCCGAGTTGGTGCGCGCGATCCGCGCGCTCGCGGCCGGGGAGCGAGCGATCGACCCCGCCGCGGCGATCGCGGTGCTGAGCCCCCCGGAGATGCCGTTGACGCCTCGGGAGATGGACGTGCTGCGGATGGCGGCCGAGGGCCTGCCGCTGAAGGAGATCGCCGGCCGCCTCTATCTGGCACACGGGACGGTGCGCAATCACCTGTCGGTGATTCTGCGCAAGACCGGGGCTCGCAACCGGTTGGAGGCGGTGTCGCACGCGCGGCGTAACGGCTGGTTGTAGCCGTCGGGGGGTGGGTCCGGAGGCAACGTCCGGACCCACCCGTCGCCGTGCGACCCCACCGGATGCGTGTTTGAATGTTGACGTACCGTGATCATTGTCGGAGTGCGGGAAGGTTCATCGTGATCCGTACCCTGCTCGCCCTGGACGGCGCCCTGGTTCTGGGCGCGCTGTCGCTCGTCCTCGCCGCCGAGGACGACATTCGCGTCGTGGCGGAGGTGGATCGCGGCGACGAGGTCTCCGCGGCCGTCCGCGCGCAAAGCCCCGACGTGGTCGTGGCCGACCTCGACTTCGTCGAGGGAGTCGATCCCGACCGTCTCGGCCGGTGTCCCGTCCTGGTGCTGGCGCACCCGCAGCGAGCCCGACGGTTGCGAGGCATGTTGTGCCCGACCAGGGCGGTCGGCATCCTGCGCAGTGACGCCACCCCCGAGCGGGTCATCGACGGGATCCGCCGGCTCGCCCGCCGGGAGCCCGTGCTCGACGCGGATCTCGTGGTCGCCGCGCTGCACTCGGACGGCCCACTGACCAGCCGTGAGACGGAGGTGTTGAGGCTGACGGCCGCGGGTGCGCCGGTTGCGGAGGTGGCGGTCTCGCTCGGGCTCACCCGTGGCACCGTCCGCAACCATCTCGGTCGGATCGCCCGCAAGGTGGGCGCGCGTACCCGGGTGGAGGCCGTGCGGATGGCTGGCGAGGCGGGCTGGATCTGACCGGCGCCGTCGGCGCGGTCGTGCGGGTTTCAGCCCGCCGGCGCCGACGCCGCCGGGGACGGCACCGCCGGGTCGTCCCAGCAGCCGACGAGCACCCGGTAGGTGGCCGAGCGGGTCATCAACTGTTCGTGCGTCCCCGCCAGCGGCTCGTCGCCGTCGAGGACCAGCACCCGTCCGGCCCGCAACGCGGAACTGATCCGGTGCGCGATCACGACGAGGGTGCCGGGCCGCCGGGCGAAGGCAGCCTCGACCGTCGCTTCCAGCGCCGGGTCCAGGTGGCAGGTCGCCTCGTCGAGGACCACCAGCGGGGCGGGTGCCAGCCAGGCTCGGACCGCCGCGATGAGCTGCCGCTCGCCGGCGGAGAGCAGGGACGGCGCGACCGGCGCGTCCAGGCCGCCCAGGCGGGTCGCCAGGGGACGCGCGCCGAGCGTGTCGAGGGCGACCTCCAGCGTGTCGTCGTCGGCGTCCGGCCGGAGGTAGCGAATGTTGTCGGCGAGGCTTCCGGTGAAGACGTACGCCTCCTGGGGCACCAGCACTCGCATCCGGGCGAGGACGGCCGGCTCGATCTCGGCGACTCTCGTGCCGGCCAGGTGGACCGTGCCTGCCTGCGGCGGCACCAGCCCGGCCATCAGGGAGGCCAGTGTGGACTTGCCCGCACCGCTCGGGCCGACCACGGCGAGATGGTCCCGGTCGGCCAGTGTCAGCGAGAAGTTCCGCAGGACGGGCCGGGCGCGCGGGCCGTAGCCGAAGGTCAGCCCCCGCACCTCGACGGCTGCCGGACGATCGGCAGGAGCTGCGGGTGGTCGGCAGCGAGGCATCCGGGCGGTGGGGGCTGACGGGCGCGGGTCGTCGGAGACCGGACAGGTGCGCAGGATGTTCTCCAGGGTGACCGCGTAGCGCAGCCCGCCTCCGCCGAGACCCTGCACCAGGGTGTGCAGGGCGGGTTGCAGCCCGGTGGAGACGTAGATCAGCGCGCCCAGCACCGCGCCGGCGGTGAGACCACGCTCGACCAGCCACGGGGCGGTCACCATCAGCACCAGCAGTGGCAGCCAGCCGCCGATGCCGAGGCTGAGGCTGCGGATCGCCGCCATCCGGGCGAGCATGCGTTCGGCGGCGGCCTGCGCCGACACCCAGCGTTCCACCTCCGCCGACACGCGTGTCTGGGCGCCGCAGGCCAGCACATCACGGTGAGCGGCCAGGGCGGTCGCCGCGGACTGGCCGAGCTGTTCACCGGCCCGGACGTAGGCGCGCTGGTGCGTGACCATCGACGGCAGCGCGGCGAGGAACACGACCAGACCGGCGACCAGCGGGGCGAACGCCAGCGCCGCCACCACCGGCGCCAGCGCGAGGAGGCCGAGCAGGGCCGCGCCAGCGGAGAAGAGGAAGCCGCGGGTCACCATCAGCAGACCGGCGAAGGTGTCGCGGACGATCTCCATCTGGTGGGTCAGCCGGGTCACGGCGGCGCTGTCCGGGCGACCACCCGCTCTGGTGGCGTCGCGGAGCGCACCCCGGATCACCTGGGCGGCCACCTCGTCGCGGAACGGCTCGACCACCGCGCCGAGGCTCCGGTACGTCCGGCCGGTGGCCGCCGCGCCGACCAGCACCGCCACGGCGAGGACCCCCAACCAGGCCAGGCCGGTGAGGAGACGTCCGGCCAGAAAACCCTCGTCGACGGCACGGGCGACCAGATAGCCGGCGAGCAGCGCGGGCAGCGACTCGACAAGCGACCAGCCGCCGAGCCCGGCGAGTTCCCACCGACGGGCCCGCAGCGCCCGCCAGGTCACCCGGCGTACGCCGGGACGGCTCACGACCCACCGCCGGCCGGCTGGAAGACGGCACGGTAGTCCGGGTCGGCCCACAGTTGCCGGTGCGGTGCCAGACCGCGAAGCCGCCCGCCGTCCAGCCAGGCGACGAGGTCGGCCGCCGCGGCCGCTGCGGTCCGGTAGGTGACCACCAGTCGGGTACGCCCCCCGGCGTGCCCGAGAACCGCCTCGGTGATCCGGTGTTCGGTCGCGGTGTCGAGACTGGACATCGCATCGTCCAGGATGAGCAGCCGCTCGGCGGCGAACGCGCGGGCCAGGCCGATGCGTTGGGTCTCGCCCCCGGAGAGCGGTGTGTCCACCAGCGGCGTGCGGTAACCGCCGGGCAGACGCTCGATCACGTCGGCGACCGCCGCCATCCGGGCCGCCCGCAGAACCGCCGGGGTGGCCGGGCTGTCGTCGGCCGGCGGTTGCGCCGAGTCGACAGGCAGCGCCAGGCCGATCGCGTCGTGGACGGTCACGCCGATCAGCACCGGCCGGTCGAAGGCGTAGCCGACGGCCCGGCGCAGCGCCGCCGCGTCGAGGTCCCGCAGCGGCACCCCGTCGAGGCGCACCTCACCGCGGTCGGGGTCGTACAGGCGTCCCGCCACGGCAGCCAGTGTCGACTTGCCGGCACCGGACGCTCCGACGACGGCCACTGTCGCGCCGGCCGGCACGTCCAGGTCGACGCCGTCCAGGACGGGTCGCCCGTCGTCGGCGTGCACGCACACCCCACGCAGCCGCAGGGCACCGTCGCCGGGTGGAAGGGGCCGATCGCCCACCGACGTGGTGGGCTGTGTCAGCGGCTCGGCGACCCGATGTGCTCCCGCGCGGCTGCGGACCAGGTGGCTCAGGGTGGCGAGCACCGCACCGAGCCCGGCGCCCATGGCCGCGTACCGGACCGCGGCGACCAGTTCACCCGGTGTGAGCCAGCCTGCGGTCAGGGCGTACCCGCCGACCGCGATGACGCTCAGGTTCAGCAGCGGCGCCACGGCCGAGGTGCGCGCACTCGCCCGGGCCAGCAAACCCCAGGTACGTCGGCCGTGCCGGTCCAGCTCCGGCAGGGCCGCCAGCACCCGGTCCTCCTCGCGGCGGGTGGTGCCGGCGGCGGCGATGGTCCGGGCACCGGTCAGCGACTCCAACAGCCGTCCGGCGATGCTGCCGAGGACCCGTTGGTACCCGGCGGTCGCGGTCGAGGCGTCGGCCACGAAGGCGCGCATGAGGACGGCGAGCAGGCCGAGACCGACGAGCAGGGTGACTCCGAGGACTGGTTCCATGATGGCGAGCGCGACGACGCTGCCGAGCGGCGGAAGCACCGCCACGATGGCCAGGACCACCGCGTTGCCGGCTTGTCCCGCGTCGGCGGCCTGGCCGACCAGTCGGCCGACGAGGTCACCCACCGGGTACCGGCGGCTGGCGCGGACGTCCACGGCGAACAGGTGACGCAGGAGACGCCGGCGCAGCCCGGCGGTGGCGCGCGCCGCACCGAACCCGCTGGCCAGGTCCGTCAGGGTGTCGACGCAGATGAGGACGACGACAAGGGCGCCGGCGGACACCGCCCACCAGGCGGAGCCGCCGTCGAGGGCGGCGTCGACGGCGCGGCCGAGGAACGCGGGGAGCAACAGTTCGGCGGCCGCGCCGAGCAGCGCGACCGCCGCGAGTGCGGCCGTCCAGCCGCCGCCCGCCAGGACCGTCTGCCTCGACGTGCCAGAGTGTCAATCATGGATGAGTCCGGGCACGGCACCAGGGTGTTCGCCGAGCAGGCGCTGCTCGGCCTCATCGGGCCGTTCTGGCAGGTGGTGATCGGCGCGGTCGTGCTGGTCGTGCTTGTGCTCTCGGTGGGACGGCTGGCCCGACGGGGCAGGTCCCGGATGACCACGGCGCTGCTGGTCACCGCTGCGGCCATCGCCGGGTTCGCGGTGATCGGCGTCCTGCTGGAGGGTTGAGGTTCCGAGTCGGCGTCTGGCCCGCCGCACACCTCGGAGCCGCGGTTGGCCAGGCTGAGCCTCAGAGCCGGCGGTTGGCCAGGCTGGGCAGCTCGGCGCGGATCGTGTCGAGCCGCTCCAGGTCCAGGTCGACGACGGAGACCCCCGGGCCGTCCGGCACCTGGCCGATGACCGTCCCCCACGGGTCGACCACCATGCTGCGCCCGAAGCAGGTGCGACCTGGCTCGTGGTCGCCGGTCTGACCGGCCGCCGCCACGAAACACTGGTTCTCGATCGCCCTGGCCCGCAGCAGGACCTCCCAGTGGTCCCGGCCGGTGTGCATCATGAACGCGGCCGGAACCACGAGCAGCTGCGCGCCGCCATCGGACGCGAGCAGCCGGTAGAGCTCCGGGAAGCGCAGGTCGTAGCAGATCGACAGGCCGACCCGTAGCCCCTCGACGTCAACGACCACGGGTTGGGCCCCGGGCGCGACACTTGTCGACTCCCGGTAGGAGACCCGACCGGGGATCTCCACGTCGTACAGGTGGATCTTGCGATAGCTCGCGGCCAGACTGCCGGAACGGTCGAAGACCAGCGAGGTGTTCCACGTGTGGTCCGGGTCCGGA
>NZ_JBEYSL010000162.1:0-13231 GCF_040642735.1 Micromonospora sp. NPDC047753
TCCCACACCAGCAGCAGGGCGAGCAGGTCGCGGTGGGCGGTGAGCGAGTCCAGGGCCTCGGCGACCCGGGCCCTGCGGTCGGCCAGCGGGGTCCGGGCCCAGGCCCGGTGCGCGGCGGCGGCGTGGGCGACCGCGGCGCGCGCGGTGGTCGCGTCGACCCGGGGCAGGTTGATGAGGACGGTGTTGTCCACCGGGGTGCGGACCGGGGCGGGCTGGCCGACCGCCCGCCATTCGCCCTCGACCAGGTTGTGCAGGGTGGTGACGCCGTCGACCTCGGCGCCGAACGCCTCCGGGGCGACGGTCACCGCGCGGGCCAGGATGTCGGCCCAGGCGGTGTCGTCGGCGAGTCGTAGTGCCATCGCTTCTCCTCAGGGTTGACCAGGGAGCGGCGGCGTCGACGGCACCGCTGGTGAGCGGTACTGTCTCGCGCTTCGTAGCGGGTCAGCAACAGTACGTTTGTCTGGCTGGTCGCCGGAGCGCTCGATCGGTGCGAAATGTATCGCGGACGCTCCCACCGTGAGCTGCGCAAACGTCTTTCACAAATCGAGATGCATCGATGGTGTGAAATGGTCCGCAGTGGTTACTCGCGAGTACGGAAGTGGCGCGGCGCCCGTCGGCCCCGATCGGCAGGCTTCCCAACCAGCGACCCGCCCATTACATTGTCGGTTATCCATGGGAGCGCTTCCATGACCCATGGTCACACCGCCACCCCCGCTGTCGCCGGTGGCCGTGCCGCCCGTACGCCGTCCCGCGTCGGTGCGACCGCCGGCGGCGCCTCCGACAGGAGTCCGCCATGCGCCACCTGACCCGGCCGTTCAGCGGCCAGCCCGGCCGGTCGCCGGCCGCCGACCAGCCCTGGCCGCGGCGGCTGCTGGCCCTCGGCGTCGCGCTGCTCACCGGCGCGTCCCTCGCGGTGACCGCGCCACCGTCCGGGCCCGCGTCCGCCGCGCCGGCTGCGACCTACAACTACGCCGAGGCGTTGCAGAAGTCACTGCTCTTCTACGAGGCGCAGCAGTCCGGTCCACTGCCCGACTGGAACCGGGTCTCCTGGCGCGGAGACAGCGCGCTCACCGACGGCGCCAGCGCGGGCGTGGACCTCACCGGCGGCTGGTACGACGCCGGCGACCACGTGAAGTTCGGTTTCCCGATGGCGTTCAGCGCCACGATGCTCGCCTGGGGCGCTGTCGAATACCGCAGTGGTTACACCTCGTCCGGGCAACTGCCGCACCTGCTCAACAATCTGCGCTTCGTCAACGACTACTTCATCAAGGCGCACCCGTCGGCCAACGTCCTCTACGGACAGGTCGGCAAGGGCGACGACGACCACAAATGGTGGGGTCCGGCCGAGGTGATGCAGATGGCGCGGCCCGCTTACAAGATCGATGCGAGCTGTGGCGGCGCGGACCTGGCGGGGGAGACGGCGGCCGCGATGGCCGCCTCCTCGATGGTGTTCCGCCCCACCGACGCGGCCTACGCCGACAAGCTGCTCGGCCACGCCCGGCAGCTCTACACCTTCGCCGACACGGTGCGGAAGGCCTACCACGAGTGCATCACCGACGCCACGAGCTTCTACCGCTCGTGGAGCGGCTGGCAGGACGAACTGGTCTGGGCCGCGATCTGGCTGCACCGGGCCACCGGCGAGGCCAGCTACCTGGCCAAGGCCGAGAGTGAGTACGACAAGCTCGGCACCGAGAACCAGACCACCACCCGCTCCTACAAGTGGACAATCGCCTGGGACAACAAGCAGTTCGGCGCGTACGTGCTGCTGGCCAACCTGACCGGCAAACAGAAGTACGTCGACGACGCCAACCGGTGGCTTGACTACTGGACCGTCGGGGTGAACGGGCAGCGGGTGCCGTACTCGCCCGGCGGGATGGCGGTGCTCGACTCCTGGGGCGCGCTGCGCTACGCCGCGAACACCTCCTTCGCAGCGCTGGTATACAGCGACAAGACCACCGACACCACCCGCAAGGCGCGCTACCACGACTTCGCCGTCCGGCAGATCAACTACGCGCTCGGCGACAACCCGCGCAACTCCAGCTACGTCATCGGGTTCGGCGCCAACGCACCGAAGAACCCGCACCACCGCACCGCGCACGGCTCCTGGTGGGACAGCCAGACCGTGCCGGTGGAGACCCGGCACACCCTTTACGGTGCGCTGGTCGGTGGCCCGTCCTCGGCCAACGACGCGTACAGCGACAGCCGGTCGGACTACGTGATGAACGAGGTGGCCACCGACTACAACGCCGGCTTCACGTCCGCGCTGGTCCGGCTGACCTCCGAGTACGGCGGCACGCCGCTGGCGAACTTCCCGGTCGCCGAGACGCCGGACATCGACGAGCTGACCGTGGAGACCACAGTGACGCAGGCCGAACCTCGGGCCACCGGGCTCAAGGTGATGGTCTACAACAAGTCCGCGTTCCCGGCCCGCGCGCTGGCCGACGGCCGGTTCCGGTACTACTTCCGGCCCGACGGCACCGGCCCGGTGCAGGTCACCGCCGGCTACACCCAGGGCTGCCCGTCCCCGACCACCGCCAAGCAGTTCAGCGGGGACATCTGGTACGTCGAGGTGGACTGCGCCGGGTACACCATCGCTCCGGCGGGTCAGTCGCAGCACCGGATGGAGGTCCAGTTCAAGATCGGCGTGCCGGAGGGCGGCACCTGGGACCCGACCAACGACCCGTCGTACCAGGCCACCGCCGGGCCGAACCGGAAGGTGCCGCTCTACTCCGGCGCCACCCGGGTCTGGGGCGAGGAGCCGGGCCCGGTCGTCCCGGACACCACCAAGCCGACCGTCCCGGGTACCCCGGTGGCGTCCAACCTCGGCCCCCGCACTGTCACCCTGACCTGGGCGCCGTCCACCGACAGCGGCGGCAGCGGCCTGGCCGGCTACGACGTCCGCGAGGTCCAGGTCAACAGCGACACGGTCCTGGTCCGGCCGGTCACCGGCACGACGTTGACCATCACAACGCTGCTGCCAGCGACGTCGTACGAGTTCACCGTCGTGGCGCGCGACGGCGTCGGCAACACGTCGGCCGCCTCACCGAAGCTCACGGTGACCACGCCGCCGGCCGGCACCGCCGACACCACAGCGCCGAGCACCCCCGGCACGCCGGTCGCCTCGGCCGTCACCGCCACCGGGCTCACCCTGGCCTGGACCCCGTCGACCGACAACGTGGGCGTCACCGGTTACCGGGTCTACCGCGAGGCCGGCGCCACCGACGTGCTTGTCGGCTCGCCGACCGGCAGCACCCAGGCGGTGTCCGGGTTGACGGCCTCCACGGCGTACCAGTTCTACGTGGTAGCGGTGGACGCGGCGGGCAACACCTCCGCGGCGTCCACGCCGGTCTCGGTGACCACCGCGGCCCCGCCGGTCGGTGGCACCTGCACGGTGGGGTACGCCACCACCGACTGGGGCGGCGGCTTCACCGCCAACGTGTCGATCACCAACACCGGCACCACCGCTATCAACGGCTGGACCCTGCGGTTCAGCTTCCCCGGCGGGCAGAGCGTCAGCCAGGGCTGGTCGGCGGCGATCAGCCAGAGCGGCGCGGCGGTCACCGCCACGAACCTGTCCTACAACGGCACGATCGCGGCCGGCGCGTCGGTGAGCTTCGGCTTCAACGGCACGTACAGCGGCGCCAACCCGAAGCCGACCGCCTTCACCGTCAACAACACCACCTGCACCGTGTCCTGAGCCCATCCCGGGCAGTCGCGGCCGGTCACCGTCCCCGGTGGCCGGCCGCGAACGACCACCGGGAACGCTTGTCAGCCGGCCCGGTAGGAAAGGTAGTAGCCCTCGTGCGGCCAGCTGTGGAAGTTGTTGAGCTCGGACGCAGCGCCGGTGCAGTCGGAGGTCCGGTAGCCAGAGACGGAACCGAAGCCGTTCCAGCCGATCGCCCAGATCGCCTCGGCCGGGACCGGGCGGCAGATGCCGTCGCGCGTGGCCTGCCTGCCTACGATGATCTGCGTGTAGGCCTGGTAGAAGACGAGGCCGGTGTCGGGAACCTTGAGCGTCTCGACAGCGGCTGCGGGCGACGCCGGTATCGTCACGGTCAGTGTGGTGATCAAAGCGGCGGCGAGACCCGCAGCGATTCGGCTGGTGAATCTGCGCATGAGCTTCCCTTCCTAACGGTGTTCAGGGACGGGGCCGGAGCTCTTTCAGCCCAGAGGCAGATTGATTTGCGTCGATTATATTCCTCATGTCAACCAACCCGCTGCTGATCGCTGTCGCTGAGCGGCCCGAAAGCAGAGGTGGCTGGAAGTTGGTCGCCTGGGGGCACCGCGACGAGATCTTGGACAGTTACCGTTCCGCGCGGACGGAAACTGGATGGCCGACCCTCGCGGGCGAACTCGGGTGGATAGGTCGGGGGGATTCCGGGCAAGCTGCGGTCGTGCGGGAGTTGCTGACCGTCGGGCACGGCGCGGCCGATCGGGGCCGGCTGGGAGAGTTGCTGACCGGGGAGGGGATCGCCCAGGTGGTGGACGTGCGGCGATACCCAGCCAGCCGCACCAACCCGGACGTCCGCCGGGAGGAACTCGAACGGTGGCTGCCCGAGTGCGGCATCGACTACCGCTGGGAGCCGCGGCTCGGCGGACGACGGCACGTCCCGGCCGGGGAGCCGGAGCCGGACACCTGGTGGACGGTCGCGGCGTTCCGGGCGTACGCCGCCCACACCCGGACGGCCGAGTTCGACGACGCGCTCGCCGAGGTGCTCGCCGGGGCGGATAGTCGGACCACCGCGATCATGTGCAGTGAGAGCGTGTGGTGGCGCTGCCACCGGCGGTTGATCGCCGACGTCGCGACGCTGAGCAGCGGAGTCTCCGTGGCGCACCTGATGCCGGACGGCCGCCTCAGCCCGCACCGGCCGGCCGAGGGTGCCCGCCGACTGCCCGACGGCCACCTGCTGTGGGACGACTGAGTCACTCCACGAGGTCGTCGGCGAGCAGGTCCATCAACAGGCCGTCGTGCCAGCGGCCGTCCGCACCGCGCTCGTAGCGGCGCAGCACCCCCACCGGTCGAAAACCAACCTTCGCGTACGCCCGGATGGCGGCGCTGTTCGCCGCGGCCGGGTCGATGGTGAAACGGTGGTGGCCGTACTCGTCGATCAGGTGTCGGGCCAGGGTGCGGATCGCGTCACCACCGAGGCCGGCGCCGCGCTCCGCCGGGTCGAGGAAGACGTCCAGGCTGGCGTGCCGGTAGTCCGGGTCCGCCTCGGCGTGCCACTGGATCGCGCCGACGACCCGGCCGTTGTGCTCGATGGCGTACACGTGCAGGTCGGCGTCGGCGAGGTCGGCACGCACGGAGTCGGCCAGGTCGTCGCCGCCCCGCCACCACCGGCGTACCTCCGGGTCGGCCCGGATCGCGGCGAGGGCCGGCACGTCAGCGACCGTCGCCGGTCGTAGTGTCACCGCCCGCCCTCGCAGCATCCGGCTCAGCCCCGCATCTCGCCGTGCTCGACGCAGATCGCCGACCAGCCCACCGGCAGCACCTGAACCTTCATCCGGCGACGGCAGCGGGGGCAGAACCGGGGCGGCTCCAACTGGCGGGCCGACGCGCAGGCCGGGTGGACGGTGGCCGTCGCCGGCTCACCGCACCTGTCGCACCACAGCTCCGTCGTCGTCATTGTCGTCACAGCGTGGCGGAGAGCGCCTTGACCGGCATCTTCAACTCGTCCAACAGCTCCAGGTCGGCCGTCGCCGGTCGACCCAGCGTGGTCAGGTAGTTGCCGACGATCACCGCGTTGATGCCGCCGAGCAGGCCGTCACGGGTGCCGAGGTCGCCGAGAGTGATCTCGCGGCCACCGGCGTACCGCAGGATGGTGCGCGGCATGGCCAGCCGGAACGCGGCGATGGCCCGCAGTGCGTCCTTGCCCTCCACCACCGGACGGTCACCGAGCGGCGTGCCGGGACGCGGGTTGAGGAAGTTGAGCGGCACCTCGTGCGGGTTCAGCTCGGCGAGCTGCGCGGCGAACTCGGCCCGCTGCTCGACTGTCTCACCGAGGCCGAGGATGCCACCGCAGCACACCTCCATGCCGGAGTCGCGGACCATCCGCAGCGTCTCCCAGCGCTCCTCCCACGAGTGCGTGGTGACCACGTTGGGGAAGTACGACCTGCAGGTCTCCAGATTGTGGTTGTAGCGGTGCACGCCCATGTCGACCAGGTCGTCGACCTGCTCCTTGGTGAGCATGCCCAGCGACGCGGCG
Organism: Micromonospora sp. NPDC047753; assembly: GCF_040642735.1. Classification (NCBI taxonomy): domain Bacteria; kingdom Bacillati; phylum Actinomycetota; class Actinomycetes; order Micromonosporales; family Micromonosporaceae; genus Micromonospora; species Micromonospora sp. NPDC047753. The sequence continues at coordinate 6,207 of NZ_JBEYSL010000162.1, forward strand.
ACCTGGATGTCGACAGCCGCCTTGATGGCGGCGACGCCCTCGCGCATCTGCTTCATCAGCCGGGCGTCCGGTCCGCGGACCGCGGCGACGATGCAGAACTCGGTCGCCCCGGTCGCGGCGGTCTGCTTCGCCGCCTCGACCAACGACGGGATGTCCAGCCAGACCGAGCGTACCGGCGAGGTGAACAGGCCCGACTGAGAGCAGAAGTGGCAGTCTTCCGGGCAGCCGCCGGTCTTGAGCGAGACGATGCCCTCGACCTCGACCTCCGGGCCGCACCAGCGCATCCGCACGTCGTGAGCGAGCTGGAGGGCGGCGGGCAGGTGCTCGTCGGGCAGGTTCAGCACGGCGAGGATGCCGGCCTGATCGAGGCCGACACCGTCACCCAGGACCTGGGTCCGGGCCTGGTCGAGGATCTCTGGCATGGCTCGTACCCTACAAGGCTCTCCGATCAGCCTGAATGACCTGGCGGCCCGTCGGTGCCTCGCACCGAGTGGACTCGCCGGGCCGATGGCGGCGGGTGGTAATTTCGCCCGGCGGGTGTCGGGCTGACCGGCACACACAGCGGGGGAGGGTGACGGTGGCGGACTGGCTGGCGGCGCTCGACCGCCGCGCGGAGCTGCGGGCGAAGGCCGGGCTCACCAGGCGACTGCATCCGCGTCCGGCCGACGATCAGATGACCGATCTGGCCGGCAACGACTACCTCGGCCTGGCCACCCACCCGGACGTCGTCGCCGCGGCCACGGCGGCCCTCTCGGCGTACGGGCTGGGGGCTACCGGGTCGCGCCTGGTCCGGGGCTCCACCGACGCGCACCGGGCGCTGGAGGAGGACCTGGCCGGCTGGTTGGGCACCGACGGCGCCCTGGTCTTCTCCTCCGGCTACCTCGCCAACCTCGGCGCGCTGCGGGCGCTCGTCCAACCTCGGACGCTGCTGGTCTCCGACGCGCACAACCACGCGTCGCTGATCGACGGCTGCCGCATCTCCGGTGCGGAGACGGTGGTCACCCCGCACGCCGACGTCGACGCGGTGGCCGCCGCGCTCGCGGGCGCTCCCGGCCGCCCGGCGGTGGTGGTGACGGAGTCGGTGTTCTCGGTCGACGGTGATCTCGCCCCGCTGGCTCGGCTGCACGCGGTGGCCCGCCGTCACGGCGCGCTGCTGCTGGTCGACGACGCGCACGCGCTGGGCCTGACCGGTCCGGCCGGCGCGGGCGCGGTGGCGGCCACCGGGCTGGCCGGCGAGCCGGACGTGGTGATCACCGCCACCCTGTCCAAGGCCCTCGGTGGCGCGGGTGGCGATCCCGCCGTCACCGGCCCCCCTGCTGGGCGGACGCCGCCCGGGGGAGGGCCTCACCGGAATCGGACCGAGGGGTTTCCCATGCTTGCCTTCGCACCACTGCACGACGCTGTCGCCGCTGCCGGCAGCGCGCTGAACTGGCTCACCGAGCTGCTCGAACCACTGGCCGGCGGCGGAGCGACAGCCGCCGCCATCGTGCTCCTCACCATCGCCGTCCGCCTGCTGATCTCGCCGCTGACCATCGCGCAGGTCCGCGGTGAGCGGCGCCGTGCGGCGCTCGCCCCGCAGGTGCGTGAGCTTCAGCAGCGGTACGCGGACGACCCGGCGACGCTTCAGCGCGAAGTTTTCACGTTGTACCGCGAGGCCGGCGCGAACCCGGTCGCCGGCTGCCTGCCGCTGCTCATCCAGGCGCCGTTCCTGCTGGTGCTGTACCGCTTGTTCACCACCAGCGAGGGCGGCACCGGGCTGCTGGACGAGCGGTTGGCCGGCGTGCCGCTGGGTCACCATCTCAGCGACGGGCTGGCCGGTGCTGCCGGACCGCTGTTCGGCGTACTGCTGGTGGTGTTGCTGGCGGTGGCCTGGTGGTCGTCGCGGCGGGCCCGGCGGGCGTCGGCGGCGGTGGGCACGGTGGCCGGTACGCCGACCGAGGGGCCGGGGGCGGCCACGCTCGGCCGGCTGCTGCCCCTGCTGCCGTTCACGACGGTGCTGGTGGCGCTGGTGCTGCCGCTCGCCGCGGTGATCTACCTGGTCACCACGAGCGTGTGGTCGGCAGTTGAGCAGGCGGTGCTCCGCCGCCCGCAGGCCTCTCCGACGGGTGCTCTGGACAGAAACAGTTAACTGTCTTAATAATTAGCGGCAACGTTGACGTCCATAAATGCCCGTCCGGGCCCGGAGGGTCGCATGAAACGCTCCAGATCCCTTGTCCTGTCCCTCGTCGCCGCCCTCGCGGCCACCCTCGGCGCGGCCTGGGTGGCGCTGCCCGCGTACGCCGCCGGCGCCACCGCCAGCTTCGTCAAGACCGCCGACTGGGGCTCCGGCTGGGAGGGGAAGTACACGATCACCAACGGCGGCAGCTCGACCATCAACGGCTGGAACCTGACCTTCGACCTGCCGTCCGGCACCACCCTCGGCAGCTACTGGGACGCGTTGCTCAGCTCCACCGGCCAGCGGCACACCTTCACCAACAGGTCCTGGAACGGCACCGTCGCCCCGGGCGCGTCGGTCTCCTTCGGCTTCCTGGCCAGTGGCTCCGGTTCGCCGAATGGCTGCCAGCTCAACGGCGTGTCCTGCGGCGGCGGCACCCCACCCACCACGCCCCCACCCACGACCACGCCTCCGCCGACGACGCCCCCGCCGACCACCCCACCGCCGACCGACCCACCCGCCGGTGGGTTGCCCAAGCACCTGCTCACCGGGTACTGGCACAACTTCGACAACCCCGCCGTCGAGCTGCGGCTGCGCGACGTCCCCACCGAGTACGACCTGGTGGCGGTCGCCTTCGCCGAGGCCACCTCGACGCCCGGCGCGCTCACCTTCGGCGTCGACCCGGGACTGGCCGCCTCGCTCGGCGGCTACACCGACGCGGACTTCACCGCTGACGTCCGCACCCTGCACAGCCGGGGCAAGCGGGTGATCCTCTCCGTGGGCGGCGAGACCGGCCGGGTCACGGTGAACAATGCCGCCTCGGCCACCGTGTTCGCCGACACGGCCGCCGCGCTGATCGCCAGGTACGGCTTCGACGGGATCGACATCGACCTGGAGAACGGACTCAACCCGACGTACATGGCACAGGCGCTGCGCGCCCTGCGGGCCAAGATCGGATCGGGCCTGATCATCGCGATGGCGCCGCAGACCATCGACATGCAGAACCCGGCCGGCGGCTACTTCAAGCTGGCGCTCGACATCAAGGACATCCTCACCGTCGTCAACACCCAGTACTACAACTCCGGCGCGATGCTCGGCTGCGACCAGAACGCCGCGTACGGCCAGGGCACCGTCAACTTCATCGTCGCGTTGGCCTGCATCCAGTTGGAGGCCGGGCTCCGCCCCGACCAGGTCGGCCTCGGTCTGCCCGCCGGAGCTGGGGCGGCCGGCGGCGGCATCGTCGCGCCCAGCGTGGTCAACGCCGCCCTGGACTGCCTGGCCCGGGGCACCAACTGCGGCAGCTTCCGCCCGCCGCGCACCTACCCGGGCATCCGGGGCGCGATGACCTGGTCGGTGAACTGGGACGTCAGCAACGGAAACGGCTTCGCCAACACTGTGGGACCGCACCTGGACAGCCTGCCCTGACCACCCCGCTGGCCTTCCGAAACGCCAGCGGCACAGCGGATCAGCGACCGGCGGTCACCGACCGCCGGTCGTCGCGCTCCCGACGCTTGCGGACCTTACGGATCACCCAACTGACCACCATCACGACGAAGACCGCGACGATCGCGTAGTTGAACCAGTCGCTGTAACGTGCCACGTCCTGCCAGCGGCTCCCCAGCGCGTAACCGGCCCCCACGATGAGACCGTTCCACACGCCGCTGCCGATCGTGGTGAGCAGGATGAACTCACCCATCGGCATCCGGTTGGCCCCGGCCGGCACGGAGACCAGGCTGCGGACCACCGGCACCACCCGGCCGATCAGCACCGCCCACCGGCCGTGCCGCTCGAACCACTTGTCGGCCCGTTCCAGGTCGTCGCTGTCCACCAGGGGAATGTGGTCCAACCAGCGCTTGAGTCGTTCCTCGCCGAGCGCCGCGCCGAGCCAGTAGAGCACCAACGCGCCGACAAGCGAACCGACTGTCGCGGCCAGCACCACGACGAAGACGTTGAACTTGCCCTCGTGCGCGAGGAAACCGGCGAGCGCCAGCACGATCTCACTGGGAATCGGCGGAACGATGCTCTCCAGCGCCACCAGCAGCGCCACCCCGACCGGGCCCATCACCTCGATCACCGAGGCCACCCAACCGGTCAACCCAGTGAATTCGGACGGATCGCCAGTCTGGGCGTACGCCATCGTCGTCCTTCCGGTCGGCTGTCGGGGATCGGAGGGTCATACCCACCCGGGCCCGATTCACACCTCCGGGTGCAGCGCGGTGTCCGCCGGACCCTGCCGCCAACCGGTGAACACCACTGTCAGACCGGCGCGCGACGGCGCGCAGCAGAACGGGCCGGCCAGGGCCTCCGCCGTCGGGTCCAACGGAGCGAGCCGGACCAGTCTCCACGGTTCGTCGTCGACCCGGGCGCGAACGGTCACCGCGTCACCCGCCCGGCTGACCCGGACCGTCACCTCCCGGCCCGCCCACTCCGGCACGGGCGCCACCGACCAGTCGGAGAACTCCCGGGTCACCACAGCGCCGAGCTGCGCCTCGCCGTCGCTCACCTCGACGCCGGCCTTGGTCCAGGTCCGCTCGTCGACGCGGACGAACGCGCCGGCCTGGTCGAACTGCGCCGAGAAGTCGAGCCGGAAGCTCACCTCCATCGCGGTGCCGACCGGCAGCGGCGCCAGCAGGGCCGGGCCGTCGTCGTGCACGAAGCCGTAACTGGTCCGCCGCCAGAAGTCGCTCTCCGCGGCCGGCTCGACGACCAGTTCGCCGACCGGGCCCTCCTCGACGCGTACCGGCGGGTGCAGCCAGCTGCCCCGGGACCAGTCCAACAACTCGCTCGGCGGCACGAGGTCGTTCTCCATGACGGGCACGGTAACCCACGGCGGTCGACGGTCAGCCCGGCTGGTTTGCCGCAATGATCAACTGGAGAGATTTCTTCGGCATGGGTGACCGTTGGTATTCCGAAGCCGTCGTCTACTGCCTCGACATCGACACGTACGCCGACTCCGACGGCGACGGGGTCGGTGACATCCGTGGCCTGATCGGGAGGCTGGACTACCTGGCCCGCCTCGGCGTGACCTGTCTGTGGCTGCACCCGATCCACCCGTCACCCAACCGCGACGACGGCTACGACGTCACCGACTTCTACAACGTGGACCCGCGCTTCGGCACCCTGGGCGACTTCGCCGAGCTGCTGCACCAGGCGCAGAACCGGGGCATCCGCGTGATCATCGACCTGGTGGTCAACCACACCTCCGACGAGCACCCGTGGTTCCAGTCCGCCCGCTCCTCGCCGGACTCGCCGTACCGGGACTGGTTCCTCTGGTCCGACACCGAGCCGGCCGACCGGCACCAGGGCATGGTCTTCCCCGGCGAGCAGAAGGAGACCTGGAGCTACGACCGCACCGCCAAGGCGTGGTTCTACCACCGGTTCTACAAGTTCCAGCCGGATCTCAACTTCGCCAACCCGGAGGTCCGGGCCGAAGTCAAGAAGATCATGTCGTTCTGGCTCCAGCTCGGCGTCTCCGGCTTCCGGATGGACGCGGTGCCGTTCATCATCGAGCTGACCGAGCCGGGCAACCCGAACTCCCCGAAGGACTTCGAGTTCCTCACCGAGATGCGCCAACACGTCCAGTGGCGCCGCGGCGACGCCGTCCTGCTGGCCGAGGCGAACGTCGAGCCGGACCAACTGCCGACGTTCTTCGGCGACGCCAGCGGTTCCGGCAACCGGATCCACATGCTCTTCGACTTCATGCTCAACGGGCGACTCATGCTCGCCCTCGCCCGCGAGGACCCGGAGTCGCTGATCGAGGCGCTGCGCGACACCCCGAAGCTGCCGGTCGGCGGGCAGTGGGCCACCTTCCTGCGTAACCACGACGAGATCGACCTGTCCCGGCTGACCACCGAACAACGCAACCAGGTGTACGCGAAGTTCGGCCCGGACGAGAACATGCGCATCTACGACCGGGGCATCCGTCGCAGGCTCGCCCCGATGCTCGGCAACGACCGGCGGCACCTCGAACTGGCGTACGCCCTCCAGTTCTCGATGCGCGGCACGCCGGTGCTGCGCTACGGCGAGGAGATCGGGATGGGCGAGGACCTGTCGCTGCCCGGTCGAGAGGCGATCCGTACGCCGATGCAGTGGTCGTACCAGCCGAATGCGGGCTTCTCCACTGCGGACCCGGAGAAGCTGGTCCGTCCGGTGATCGACAAGGGTGAGTTCGGCTATCAGAGCGTCAACGTCACGGCCCAGCGCGGCGACGCCAAGTCGCTGCTCGCCTGGTTCGAGCGGATGATCCGTACGCTGCGGGAGGCCCCGGAGATCGGGTCCGGCTCGACGACCCACATCGACGTGGCGATGCCGGCCGGAGTGCTCGCGCACCGGGCCGACGGGCCGACCGGAACGATGGTCTTCGTGCACAACCTCGGCACCGACGACGTCGAGGTGGACCTCAGCAGCCTCGAGCCGGAGGCCGACCTGCCCATCGACGTGCTCGCCGACCGTGGTTACGGAGAGTTGGGCAAGCTCGGCGCGGTCAAGGTCTCCGGCCACGGATACCGGTGGATTCGCCTATGCCGAGGGTCGGCCTGTTGAGGTTAAGCTCCTCCGATCGACCCCAAGTTACCGGGAGGTAATCATGTCGGAGGAGTCCCGCGTCGCCATCGTCACCGGAGCCGCACGCGGCATCGGCGCGGCCACCGCCCGACGGCTGGCCGCCGACGGAATGGCCGTCGCCGTGGTCGACATCGAGGAGGCGGCCACCAAGGAGACGGTGGACGCCATCGCCGGGGCCGGCGGCCGGGCGCTCGGGGTGGGCGCCGACGTGTCCGACCGCGACCAGGTCGAGGCCCGACTCCGGCGGCGCTTCGCCGGAGCTGCGGTCCACCGCCCGGCAGGCGATCGCAGCGGTCAACCGGGGTGT
>NZ_JBEYSL010000163.1:0-13211 GCF_040642735.1 Micromonospora sp. NPDC047753
GAGGCCCGGCCACCTGGCCGTCCTTGGTGACGTGCCCGACCAGCACGGTGGCGATGCCCCGCTCCTTGGCGACCGAGACCAGCGCGGCGGTGACCGCGCGGACCTGGGTCACCCCACCGGGCACACCCTCGGTGCCGGTGGTCGAGATGGTCTGCACCGAGTCGAGCACCAACAGGCCCGGCTTGACCGCGTCGAGGTGACCGAGCACCGAGCCGAGGTCGCTCTCGGCGGCGAGGTAGAGCCGCTCGTGCAGGGTGCCCATCCGCTCGGCGCGCAGGCGCACCTGACTGACCGACTCTTCGCCGCTGACCACCAGCGAGGGGCTGCCGGCGCCGACCGCCCACTGCTGTGCCACATCGAGAAGGAGGGTCGACTTGCCCACCCCGGGCTCGCCGGCGAGCAGCACCACGGCACCCGGGACCAGGCCGCCGCCGAGCACCCGGTCGAGCTCGCTCACCCCGGTGGGCACCGCGCGGGCCGGAGCGGCGCTGATGGTGGCGATCGGTCGGGCCGGCTCGGACGGCATCCGGGAGCTGACCACCCGACCGGAGACCGTCGGGCCGGTCACCGTGTGCTCGACCACGGCCCCCCACTCGCCGCACTCCGGGCAGCGTCCCACCCACTTGGGCGGCTGGTGCCCGCAGGCGTCGCACTGGTAGGCCGGGCGCGGCTCGCGGGCGGCGGACCGACCACGGGCGGCACCGGCCGTGCCGCCACGCGGAGCTGTCGATCGGGAGGTGGTCACATCAGGACGCTAGCCCTCGCGTACGACGAAAACACCCCGGCGTGGTGGTCACCACGCCGGGGCGTTCGTCGATGTGCGGGTCGGGTCACTCGTGGGTCGTGCCGCCCTCGTTGCCCTCGTAGCCGCCCTCGCGCTCGATGATCGGCGACGGAGGGGCCGCCGGGGTGAGCGGCACCGCGACCGGCGCCTGCCCGGTGACCGTGTTGCCGTTGCCGAAGTCGAAGGTCACGACGACGTTCTGGCCGGAGCGCAGCGCCTCGGTGAGGCCGATCAGCCGCAGCTGCGTGGTGGCCTCGGAGTTGAACTGGATGTAGCTCAACGGCGCCAGCTCGATCCGGGCCGGCTGACCCGGGGCGGCGGGGCTGGCCGAACCGGACGCCCGCGCCGACTCCGGGGCGGACGGGGTGGCCGAGGACGATCCGGTCTCGGAGGGCGTCGCCGACGGGCTCGGCGAACCGGACGTCGAGTTCGACGGGCTGGCCGAACCGGACGGCGACGGGCTCATGGAGGCGGACTCCGAGGCGGACGGCGACGGGCTTGCCGAGCCGCCGCTGATCACCACCTCGCGGGCGCTCTCCGTGGTGACGGTGACCGTCACGGTTTCCTTGGAGTCGTTGTAGATCACGGCGCCGAGCCCCGCGTCCTGCCCGGCCTTGTAACCCTCAGTGCCCGGGTAGTCCACGAGCAGGCCCCGCACGGAGAAGGAACCGTTGTTGGTCGTGAGGTTGACGCCCTGGACCGACGGCTCCTTCAACGCGGTCTCGGCGATCTGACCGGTGCCGCATCCCGAAGCCAGCAGGCTGGCCGCCGCAATCCCGGACAGCAACAGGGCCGCCCGCCGGGATCCCCTGATCGAGCGCGTCACGTCGGTCCTCCTCGTCACAATCCCCACCCGGGCCGTACGCCGGGCACGGTGGCCATACCCGCGCAGACCGCGCTCCAGGGTAGTTGGGACTGATCGAGGCCCGCACGCGGACCCGGCAATGCCACCTGCCCGGGTGGCGTTCACACCACCCGACCGCTCGCCACCAGCAGAACCACGTCGATGAGGGCCACCAGCATCACCGCCCGGAAGGCCGCCACCGGCCGCCGGCCGGCCCGGATCGCCGAGCGTCCGGCGTACCAGCTCAGTGGCGGCACCACGGCGGCCGTGCCGACCGCCGCCCAGCCGATCGCCGACGGCGGTCCGGGTGGCCCGAGGACCAGTGTCGCGGTCGCCGCGAGGAGGAGACCCGCCGCGGCCACCCGGCTGCCGGCGGCACCGAGCCGGTGGGGCAGGCCGCGCACGCCGGTGCGGGCGTCGTCGGCCAGGTCGGGCAGCACGTTGGCGAAGTGGGCGCCGGCGCCCAGGCAGGCCGCCGCCGTCACCAGCCAGACCGGCGGGGACGGCTGGCCGGGCAGCGCCAGCACCACGAAGGCGGGCAGCGCGCCGAACGACACGGCGTAGGGCAGCACCGAGAACGCGGTCGCTTTGAGCGGCCAGTCGTAGAGCAGGGCGGAGACCAGGGCGAGCGTCAGCCAGAAGGCCGCCACCGGGTTCGTGGTCAGCGCCAGCAGCGGGCAGGCCACCGCGGCCACCGCGGCGGCCCAGGCCGTGACGCGCCGACCGACCGCACCACTGGCGACCGGTTTGTCGGTACGCCCCACAGTGGCGTCCCGCTCGGCGTCCAGCGCGTCGTTGGTCCAGCCGACGGCGAGCTGGCTGGCCAGCACGGCGAGCACCACCGAGACGATTCCGGTCGGCCGGTGGCCCACTCCCCAGGCCAGCAGACCGGCCACCGTGGTCACCGCTGCGGCCGGTTCCGGATGGCTCGCTCTGACCAGCCCTAACACCCTCGACGACATAAGGGAAGTCTGGTCGTTACCGAGCAGTCGTGCCACGCTCGGTTCCATGCGAGACGTGGCTGCGGCCGGGGCGTCCACCGGTCCGAGGGTGCTGCCGCGAAACGATCCGCGTCAGTACGACGATCTGGCCGGTGAGTGGTGGCGGCCGGACGGTGCGTTCGCGATGCTGCACTGGCTGGCTGAGGCCCGTGCCGCGCTGGTGCCGCCGGCCACCCGTCCGGACGCGTTGCTCGTCGACCTGGGTTGCGGCGCCGGCCTGCTCGCCCCGCACCTGGCGGGCAAGGGCTACCGCCACGTCGGGGTGGATCTGACCCGCTCGGCGCTCGTCCAGGCGGCCGAGCACGGGGTGCGGGTGGTCCAGGGTGACGCCACGGCGGTGCCGCTGCCTGACGGCTGCGCCGACGTGGTCTCGGCCGGTGAGTTGCTGGAGCACGTGCCGGCCTGGCCGCGCGCGGTGGCCGAGGCGTGTCGGCTGCTGCGCCCTGGCGGCGTGCTGGTGCTGGACACCCTCAACGACACGGCGCTGGCCCGGCTCGTCGCGGTCCGGATCGCCGAGCGCCTGCCGACGGTGCCCCGCGGCATCCACGATCCACAGTTGTTCGTGGATGCCCAGGCGCTGGTGGCCGAGTGCGCCCGACACGGTGTCGACCTGAGTCTGCGGGGCATCCGTCCGCAGGTCGGCGGCATGCTCGCCTGGCTGCTGCGCCGCGCTCGCGCGAGCCGAACGGCCGGTGCCGTGCCCGTCGGCCGCGCGCCGCGCATCGTGCCGACCCGCTCCACCGCCGTGCTCTACCAGGGCCGGGGGGTCCGCAAAGGATAGTCAGGCCGTGGCGGGGTATGGAACGCCGAGGAGGAACGAGATGACGGTGCACGCGCTTGAGGCAGCACGCCGGTTGGCGCCGCGGTTCGCCGCGCGGGCGGCCGAGCACGACCGGGACGGTTCCTTCCCCGTGGACGACTTCGCCGACCTGCGCGAGGCCGGCCTGTTCGGGCTGATGGTGCCCCGGGCGCTCGGCGGTCTGGGCGCCACTTTCGCCGAGTACGCAGCGGTGGCCACTGAGCTTGCCCGGGGCAACGGTGCGACTGCCCTGGTGTTCAACATGCACGCTTCGGTGACCGGCGCGCTGGGCGCTGTCACCGAGGAGTTGGCCGAGGCGCTGGGCGTACCCGACGAGGCGCTGGCCGCCCGCGACCGGCTGCTCAGCGCGGCGGCGCAGGGCTCCTGGTACGCGGTCGCGATGAGCGAGCGGGGCGCGGGTGCCCGGCTGTCCCAGCTCACCACCGCGTACGAGCCGACCGACGGGGGCTGGCACCTCAAGGGCAGCAAGACCTTCTGCTCCGGGGCCGGGCACGCGGACGGCTACCTGGTGGCGGCGCGCAGTGCGGCCGACCAGTCGGTGGTGTCGCAGTTCCTGGTGCCGGCCGGCGACGGGCTGACCGTGGAGCCGACCTGGGATTCACTCGGCATGCGCGCCACCTCCTCCCACGACCTGCACCTGGACGTCACGGTGCCCGCCGACCGGCTGCTCGGCGGGGTGGAGGGGCTTGCGCTGGTGGTCGCGCAGCTGATGCCGCACTGGTTGGTGGCCAGCTACGCGGCCGTCTACGTCGGGGTCGCCCGCGCGGCGATCGACGCGGCTGCCGAGCACCTGAACGCCCGCAACCTGGCCGGTCTGCCGGCGGTGCGGGCCAGGCTGGGTCGGGCGGACGCGGCGACGGCCGCCGCGCAACTGGTGGTTGCCGAGGCGGCCCGCCGGGTGGACGAGGCGCCCGGTGACGAGGAGACCAACCGTTGGGTGTGGCGGGCGAAGCTGCTCGCCGGCACCACGGCCGCCGAGGTGGCGGCGTCGGTGCTGGAGGCGGCGGGCACCTCGGCCACCCGCCGGGGTCATCCCCTGGAGCGGCTCTACCGCGACGCCCGTTGCGGCTCGCTGCACCCGGCCACGTCTGATGTCTGCGCCGACTGGCTCGGCATCGCCGCGTTGGGCGGCGACCCGGATCGCGACGGATCGGCACCACGTTGGTGAGCCCGCGCCACCGGGCTCGCACGAAGGAACGACCAGCCGACGTGGCTGGTGGGACGGCCAGGGGGAGGACAGCATCTGACGAGAGGTGGGGATCGTGTCCGTACCAGTGATCGCGGGGCTCGGGACAGCGCAGCCGCCGTCCGCTTCGCAGGACGAGTTGTGGGAGGGCTTCTTCTCCCGGCACTTCACCGGCACCACCAGGTCGTTGGCCCAGCGGATCTTCGCCAACTCGGGGGTGACCCGGCGGCAGGCCGCGGTCAACCCGCTGTTGGAGGACGTTTCCGACTGGCCGACCGAGCGCCGGATGCGCCGCTACCAGGTGGAGGCGCTGCCGTTGGGCAAGGAGGCGGTGGGTCGGGCGCTGACCGCTGCCGGGCTGAGCGCCGGCGACATCGGGCTGTTCATCGTCTGCTCCTGCACGGGCTATGCCACCCCCGGGCTGGACATCCTGCTCGCCCGGGACCTGGGCATGGCCGCGGAAACCCAGCGGATGGTCATCGGCCACATGGGCTGTTACGCGGCGTTGCCGGGGCTGGGCGCGGCGAGTGACTTCGTCACCGCCCGGGGGCGCCCGGCGCTGTTGCTCTGCGCGGAGCTGACGAGCCTGCACATCCAGCCGTCCAGCGCCCGGGTGGACACCCAGCAGATCGTCTCCCACGCGCTCTTCTCGGATGCGGCGGTCGCCGCCGTGGTCACGCCGGGCGGCCCGGGGTACGCGTTGCGTGAGGTTACCGCCGTCACCGACACCTCGACGGCTGACCACATGACCTGGGACGTCACCGACGCCGGCTTCCGGATGGGGTTGTCGCCGAAGGTGCCGCAGGTGCTGTCGAGGCACGTCCGGGGGCTGGTCGACGATCTGCTGGCCCGGCACGGCCTCACCAGTTCCGAGGTGGACGGTTGGGCCGTGCACCCGGGCGGGCCGAGGATCCTCAACGTTGTGGAACGGGAGTTGGCGCTGCCACCGCAGGGGTTGGCGGCGTCCCGCGCGACGCTCGACGAGCACGGCAACTGCTCGTCGCCGACCGTCCTGCTGATCCTGGACCGGTTGGGTCGGGCGACACCGGCGGCTCGGCGCGTCGTCATGTTGGCCTTCGGCCCCGGCCTCACCCTGTACGCCGCCCTGCTCGATCGACAGGGCTGAACCTCGTCGGGCCGGCCGGTACGCTCAATGGGTGGATGTGACGGCGGACGACCGGCTGCGCTCGGTGGTGCTGTTCGGTGCTGCGGCGGCCGTTCTGGTCGTCGGCGGCTGGTGGTGGCACTCGGCCGCGCCCTCGTCGATGCCCGGCGCGGCTGTTCCTCCCACTGCGGCGCCGAGCGCCGAGCGGAGCGTCAGCACCCCACTGGAACGTCTCATCGCGGCTGAGGAGCCCGAAGGGCGGATCACGGCTCGGATGGACCCCGACACCGGCGAGGTCATCCGGGTGGAGAGCAGCCCGCGGACGGTGATCGATCTGGAGACGGGCTCGATCGTCGACATCGAGGGCGACCCCGCGTTGCTCTTCCCCTCGGGTGATCTGCCCCCGTTCAACGAGACGATCTGGCGGGAGCAGCGGGAGCTCGCTCCCGGCCAGGAAGTGACCCGGCAGGCCAGCGACAGCGGCGCCCGCTATCTGCTCCAGTACCGGTGCACCCGGCCCGGCGCGATGGCGCTCACAAGCGACGGGGCCAAGATCAACGGTCAGCTGCGGATCGACTGCGACGGCGCGATCGCCAATGCCGAGGTGCTGCCCGGAAGCGGGCCGTTCCGGGTGTCGCTGTCGGCCGTCGACCGGCCCATCGACATCCAGGCGCAACTCGTCGCGCTGCCCCGGTAGGCGCGCGGCCGGCTCAGGCGGCGAGGGCGCTCAGGTCGCTCCGGTAGGAGTCGCTGGTGCCCACCTCGGGCAGCACTCGGGTCACGATGCCGGCCCGGTCGACGAGCAGGGCGGTCGCGGCGCCGGAGCGGGCCGGCTGGCCCAGGAACGAGCGCAGGCCCCCGGCGGGGTCGGCCAGGGCGCGAGCCTGCCGCTCAATGGTGGGCCTGGCTGGCACCGCCCGCCCTCCGGTGACGGTGATTACGGAGACGCCGGCGGGCGCTGCCGCCAGGGCGTCGGTGACCCGGTCCGGGCAGGGGCAGGCGTCCAGCAGGATGATCATGGCGGGTAGCAGGCCGCGCAGTGGCACGGGCTTGTCGTCCGCGCCGACCAGGTCCAGTGCGGGCAGCGCCCGGCCGGCGAGGGTCGCGGGTGGCGAGTAGGGGGCCGGCGTCGGCCGGTCGGCGTCGCGGTTGGCGCGTGGCCAGGTGACCGCCAGTAGGCCGGCCAGCGTGGTGAGGACCGCCACCAACAGGACCGCCAGCGGTAGGCCCAGGGCCCGGTGACCGCCCGGGAGGCCGTCGGCCCGGCGCAGCTCACGGCGGATCTGAGTGGCCTCGGCGGCCAGCGCGGAGGCGTCGTCGGGAACCACCACGCGGCCCCATTCGGGCGGTAGGCCGGGCAGGCCGTCGGCTGGCCCGTGACCCTCTGCGTCCGGCTTGCCCATCGGACCCCCTGGAAGCGTCTCGAGAGCTGAGTGCGGCTCGGTCTCCAGGGTCGCGCACCAGGGGCTCCTCGCGCTACATCTGGGCGCGGTCCTGCTGGCCGGGCTACCATGGGAGGAGCGCATAGCCCTTGATCTCGACGTTCTGTTCACCCGTACCGGGCAGTCATTTGCTCGTTACGGAGCGTGTTCGAACCATCGGTTTGACTGCCTGTCAAGCTGAAGCAAGACCTCTCACAGGGCCCCTGAGCTGCGCCAATGGTCAGGACATCGGAGAGACATCAGTGCCTGACCGTGTTACCCTAGACACAGCGAAAGGGGTTTCGAACCTATGGTTTTCAGTGTCGGCGAGACCGTTGTTTACCCCCACCACGGGGCCGCACTCATCGAGGCAATCGAGACTCGGGTCATCAAGGGCGAGCCTAAGAAATACCTCGTCCTGAGGGTCGCGCAGGGTGACCTGACGGTCCGGGTGCCGGCCGAGAACGCCGAGATCGTGGGTGTGCGCGAGGTGGTCGGCGAAGAAGGCCTCGGTAAGGTCTTCGACGTTCTGCGGGCTCCGCACACCGAGGAGCCGACCAACTGGTCGCGGCGTTACAAGGCCAATCTGGAAAAGCTGGCTTCCGGCAACCCGCTGAAGGTCGCCGAGGTCGTGCGTGACCTGTGGCGCCGGGAGCGGGAGCGGGGCCTGTCTGCGGGCGAGAAGCGGATGCTCGCCAAGGCCCGTGACATTCTCGTCGGCGAGGTCGCGCTGGCCGAGAAGAGCACCAAGGACGAGGCGGAGACGCTGCTCGACAAGGTCCTCACCGAGGCCTAGTCCGCACAGCATCGTCGTACCCACTTCGTAGTGAAGAAACCACCGAGGACCGCGACGTGACCGCGCAGCTCAATCCGCGCGGTGACGTCGCGGTCCTCGTGCCTGCGGCGGGTGCCGGCGTACGGCTCGGCCCCGGCCGACCCAAGGCGCTGCGCCTGCTCGCCGGTGAACCGCTGTTGGTGCACGCCGTGCGTCGACTGGCCGCCGCGCCGTCGGTGCACACCATCGTGGTGGCCGCGCCGGCCGCCGAGGTGCAGGCCGTCCGCGAGCTGTTGGCCCCGGTCGCCCCGGTGACAGTGGTGCCCGGTGGTGCCGAACGGCAGGCGTCGGTGGCCGCCGCGCTGGCCGCGGTGCCCCCCGGTCCGACGATCGTCCTGGTGCACGATGCCGCCCGGGCGCTCACGCCGCCTGAGCTGGTCGAATCCGTCGCGGCGGCGGTACGAGGCGGGTGCGACGCGGTGATCCCGGTCCTGCCGGTCGTCGACACGATCAAGGAAGTCGCTGCCGACGGGGTGGTGCTCGGCACCGTCGACCGTTCCGCACTGCGCGCGGTGCAGACCCCGCAGGGTTTCCGTCGGGTCGTGCTCAGCGCCGCCCACGCCGCCGCCGGTGACTCCCTCACGGACGACGCCGGGCTGGTCGAGAAGCAGGGCGTCGCGGTGAGCTGCGTGCCCGGCTCGGAGTACGCACTGAAAATCACCCGGCCGTTCGACCTGGCTCTGGCCGAGCATCTGCTTGCCGCGGCCGGTTGACGCGTACCCTCTGATCATGATCGTTCCCCGGGTGGCCATCGGCACCGACGTGCACGCGTTCGAGCCGGGCCGGCCGTGCTGGGTGGCCGGGCTGTTCTGGCCCGATCAGGACGGCCTCGCCGGGCACTCCGACGCCGACGTGGCAGCGCACGCCGCCTGCAACGCCCTGCTCTCCGCCGCCGCTCTCGGTGATCTCGGTTCCGCCTTCGGGGTGGGCCAGCCGGAGTGGGCCGGCGCGTCCGGGGTGGCTCTGCTGACCGAGACGGCCCGTCGGGTGCGCGCCGCCGGCCTGGAGATCGGCAACGTGTCCGTGCAGGTCATCGGCAACCGTCCCAAGATCGGCCGGCGCCGCGAGGAGGCGCAGGAGGTGCTCTCCGCCGCGGTCGGCGCCCCGGTCACCGTCTCGGCGGCGACCACCGACGGGCTTGGCTTCGCCGGCCGTGAGGAAGGGTTGACCGGGGTCGCGGTGGCCCTGGTGTACGACGCGTCGGCCGCCTAAGCTCGCCGCGATGTCCAGCGACCCCACCCCCGACCAGTCCGCCGCCGACGGCTACGTCCAGCGGGCCCAACTCCTCGCCGAACTCGGCCGCTACGACGAGGCGGCCGGGGAACTGGCCTACGGGTTGGCCCTCCAGCCGGATGACGTCGACGCGCTCACCATGCTGGCCCGGGTGCACCTGGCCGCCGGCCGTCCGACCGAGGCGCTCACCGCCGCCGACACGGCCGTGGCTGCCGCACCGGAGGCCCTGCCCCCGCTGGTGGCCAGGGGGATGGCCCTGGCCGACCTGGAGCGCTACAGCGAGTCGGCGGCCACCGCCGACCGGATCCTCACCCTCGGCCCGGCCGACGCGTACGCCCAGCGGAGCGCGGCGGCGATCCTGGCCGGCGCCCGCAACGGTCAGCCGGCGCTGAACGCGGCCTGGCGCGGTGTCGAGTTGGCTTCGCAGGAGCCGCAGGCACACCTGGTGCTCAGCCTGGTCGCCGCCCGCCTGGACCTGTTCGACCTGGCTGAGCGGGCCTACCGGGAGGCGCTGCGGCTCGACCCGCGGATCGGCGAGGCCGGCCACGACGTGGGTGTCATGCGGCTGGAGCAGCGCCGCTGGTCGGAGGCGTTGGAGCACGTCGCCGAGGCGGTGACGGTCAGCCCGAGGCGGATCGACTCACCACGAACCCTCGCGTACGGGCTGCACCGCCTGGTGCTCTACGGCGCGGGCTGGTCGCTGGTGGCGGCGGTGCTGGTCGCGTTCGCGGCGTCGGCGAACGACGGCTTCTCCCGCGTCCTGGCGGTGCTCGCCGCGCTCACCGGCGGGATCATCGTGTGGCAGCTCGCGGCCCGGCTGCCCGGGCTGACCCGGAGCGTCCTGCCCGCCCTGCTGCACTCGGACCGGGCGATGGCCCTGGCCGTCTACGCCGTGGCCGCCGCGCCGCTGCTGCTGCTGGTGTACGCCATGGTCGGCTCCCCGTGGCCCCTGGTGCTGGCCATCGCCACCACAGCGGTAGCCGAGTTCGCCGTCTTCACCCGAACCGCCATCCGCTAGACGGACCGCGCCCAGGTCCAGGCGTACCCCTCGTCTTCGCAGGAGCTGGCGGCGTCGCAGAGATCCAGCGGGCGGAAGGTGTCGACCATGACGGCCAGCTCGTCGAAGTAGTCCGCGCCGATGGAGCGCTCGGCGGCACCCGGCTGGGGGCCGTGGGTGAAACCGGACGGGTGCAACGAGATCGAGCCCTGCTCGATGCCGGAGCCGCGCCGCGCCTCGTAGTTGCCACCGGTGTAGAAGAGCATCTCGTCGGAGTCGACGTTGTGGTGGTTGTACGGCACCGGGATCGACTGCGGGTGATAGTCGACCTTGCGGGGCACGAACGAGCAGATGACGAAGTTGGGCCCCTGGAAGGTCTGGTGCACCGGCGGTGGCTGGTGGATGCGGCCGGTGATCGGCTCGAAGTCGTGGATGGAGAACGCCCACGGGTAGAGATGCCCGTCCCAGCCGACCACGTCGAACGGGTGGTTGGCGTAGACGTAACGGGTCCAGCCGCGCCGGTGCCGGACCAGCACCTCGACCTCCTCGCCGTCGACGAGCAGCGGGGCGTCGGGGCCGCGGACGTCCCGCTCGCAGTACGGCGAGTGCTCCAGGAACTGGCCGCGTACGGAGAGGTAGCGCTTGGGCGGGCCGATGTGCCCGGACGCCTCGACGGCGAGCAGCCGGACGGGTTGGTCGCCGGTGGGCACCAGCCGGTGGATGGTCGAGGTGGGGATGACGACGTAGTCGCCGGCGACCGCGTCCAGCACGCCGAACGGGGACTCGACCCGCAGGGTGCCCGACTCGACGTAGAGGCAGTGGTCGCCGGTGGCGTCGCGGAACAGCGGTGAGGGTCGGTCGGCGAGGACGTAACCGATTCGTACGTCGTCGTTGGCGAGCAGGTACTGCCGGCCGAGGATGGGGTCGGAACCGCCGGTGTCCAGTTTGTGGGTGCGCAGGTGGCGGGGCTTGAGCGGCAGGTTCGGCGCCCGGGTGAAGGCGGGCGGGGTGAACTCGTCGGCGGCCAGGATCGCGGTTGGCGCGTGCCGGTGGTAGAGCAGGGACGAGTCGGAGGAGAACCCCTCCTGGCCCATCAGCTCCTCGGCGTAGAGGCTGCCGTCGGGCTGCCGGAACTGGGTGTGGCGCTTGCGCGGCACCTCGCCGATGCTGCGGTAGTACGGCATCTCGCCTCCCGATATTTCCCGTTCACCGGCCGAAGGCGTCCGATAATCGGACGCTGTTGTCCGTTCCTCGTAGCGTCCCGTACATTCTTGTTCCGTGTCAACGCAGGTGCCAGCACTCCTCCACGGCCTGGTGGACGACGCCGCCGTCTTCCCACCGGGCAGCGCCGCGCTGCACGACGCCCTGGTCGCCCACCGCCAACACCGCGCCGCCTGGTACGCCGCCCTGGTCGGCCCACTGCTGATCCCCGCCTCGGACGTGGCCGCCGGTGAGCTGACCGGTCTCGTCGACCCGGGCGAGGGCCTGGTGGTCGGCGTGATCGGCGACACCGGGATCGGGAACCTGCCGTTCGCGCTGTCGTTCCTCGCCCCCGACGGCGTCGCGGCGCGCCAGGTCGAGGTGGCGGTTGCCAAGCGCGGCGAGGACCCGCTGCCCGGCATCGCCGAGTTGCTGCGGCTGACCGACGCGCTACCGGGCGTGGAAACCGTCTACGCCGAACTGCCGCTGACCTTCGGACTGATGGGCGCACTGGACGTGCTCGTCGCCGCGCGGGCCGACGGGGTGCCGATCGCGGCCAAGTTCCGCACCGGCGGCCTGGCCGCCGAACTCTTCCCCACCCCGACCGAGCTGGCCACCGTGATCTGCGCCTGCCGGGACCGGGGCCTGCCGTTCAAGCTCACCGCCGGGCTGCACCAGGCGATCCGACACCTCGACCCGGAGACCGGGTTCACCCACCACGGCTACGCCAACGTGCTGGCCGCGACCCTGGCCGCCGCCGAGGGTGACGGTGTGCGCACGGTCGCCGAGCTGCTCACAGTTGTCGACCCGCGCCCCCTGGTGGAGCGCACGACGGCACGGCTGGACGGGCCTCGCCCCCTGTGGGTGGGCTTCGGCTCGTGCAGCATCCTGGAACCACTGACCGATCTGATCCGGCTTGGGCTGGTGAACGGGGGCTACGACGCATGACCTGGGTGACCGGCGCCGACGGTTCGCCGTACGGGGTGACGAACCTGCCGTACGGGGTGTTCCGGCAGGACGGGGGTCCTTCGCGGATCGGCGTACGGATCGGATCCTGGGTCCTCGACCTCGCGGCGGCGGAGGCCGCCGAGCTGGTGCTGGCCGCCGGCACGCTGTGCCGGCCCGTGCTCAACGACTTCATGGCCCTGGGTCGACCGCAGTGGACGGCGGTACGACAGCGGATCACCGAGCTGCTGACCGACCCGGCGCACCGGGGCGCGGTGGAGCCGCTGCTGGTGTCCCTCGACGACGTGGAGCTGCTGCTCCCCATCGAGGTGGCCGACTACGTCGACTTCTACTCCTCGGAGCACCACGCGTCGAACGTCGGGCAGATCTTCCGCCCCGGCCAGCCGCCGCTGCTGCCCAACTGGAAGCACCTGCCGATCGGCTACCACGGGCGGGCCGGCACGGTGGTCGTCTCCGGCACGCCGGTGACCCGGCCGACCGGGCAGCGGGCCTCCGCCGAGGGCCCGGTCACCGGCCCATCGGTACGCCTCGACATCGAGGCCGAGGTGGGATTCGTGGTGGGCGTACCGAGCGCGTTGGGCGATCGGGTTTCCGTTGACGACTTCGCCGAACACGTCTTCGGTGTGGTGCTGGTCAACGACTGGTCGGCCCGGGACATCCAGGCCTGGGAGTACCAGCCGCTCGGCCCGTTCCTCGGCAAGTCGTTCGCCACCTCGGTCTCGGCCTGGGTGACGCCGCTGGACGCCCTCGGCAACGCCAACGTGGCGGCCCCCGACCAGGACCCGCCGGTGGTGGACTACCTGCGGGACGTGCCGCGCC
>NZ_JBEYSL010000164.1:0-13050 GCF_040642735.1 Micromonospora sp. NPDC047753
CGATGTGCCGGTGGTTGAGGCTGAACCCGTAGATGCCCCATGCCTGCCCGCGCGCCCAGCAGGAGTGGTCGGCGTGGCCCTGTTCGGTTTCGCCGCGCAGCGGCGCGCCGCTGGCCGGGTCCCAGTAGAAGGTGTGGAAGGTAGTGCCGTCCGGACGCAGGATGTGCTGGCGCAGCTGAGCGGTGTGCCGGCGGGCCGCTGCGGCGTAGCGGTCGTCGCCGGTGGTCCGGCTGGCCCAGAAGAGCAGCGGCGTGTTCATGAGGCTGTCGATGATCGTGCGCCCGCGTTGGCGGGGGTCGTTCAGGTCACCCCAGGCCTGGATGATTCCGGCGGGTTCGAGGACGCGCGTCATCAGGTGGTCGGCGGCGGCGAGGGCCGCGTCTCGGGCCTGCGGGTCACCAGTACGGCGGGCCGGGGTGACGCAGGCGAGGGTGTAGAGGAACCCGAGGTCGTGGGTGTCCAGGTCGATGCTGTGGGTCATCCGGGCCGCGAAGCTGTCCACGTGGGAGAGCGCTGCGCGCAGGTGGCGCTCGTCGCCGGTCAGATCATGTGCCAGCCAGAGCATGCCGGGCCAGAAGCTGGTGGTCCAGCCGACGTTGGCGCCCTCGGGCTGGCCTCCGCTCGGTGGCCGGAGCGGGTAGCGGTTGGCGTCGGTGGTGTCCGCGGGATACCGGTCGCCGAAGGTCGCGATGTTCGCATCGACGGTCAGTATCGCGGCTGTCACCGCGGCCGCCGTGGATTCTGCGTCGGAGTGGGGACGGACGTCGGTCGCCGTCATGGATGCTGTTCTCCCTCGTGGGTCCGGTCCGGTGCAGGGCAGGTGTGTCGTCGGGGTCCCGGCTCGGTGGCCGGAACCGGGTGTTCAGGTGCTCTGGGGTGCGGTGGTCAGTGGGTCGAGGACGGCGCGCACGGTGAAGCGGCTGTTGGCCCAGACGACGTACAGCAGTGGCGCCGCGGCGAGGCCGAGCGCGATCGCGGGGCGGGCCGTCAGGATCTGGGCGAGCAGCATGAGGACGAGCAGAGACACGGCGGTGAGGTACCACCGGCGCACCGCCAGGTACACGCAGGCGCGGGCCACCTCACGCAACCGCGCGGTGGGTCGCTCGGAGAGGGTCACCAAGCCGAGCAGAGTTGTCGCGACGGTGAGGACGATCAGGGTCGCCAGCACCGGCAGGGCGAGTGCCCCGACCCGGTGGCCCCACGCGGCGCGGGCGTCGACGGCGAGCACCACCAGGGCAGCCATGGCTGCCGCCGTCCAGAGCATCGCGGGCCGGGCGGTGGTTCGCCAGGCGCGGTAGTAGGTGCGCAGCACGCCGCCGGTGTCGCCAGCCGAGTAGGCGGACATGACCGCAAAGACCGCACAGAGCCCCGGCGCGCAGAGCGGGGTGGTCAGCGCGTAGAGCGGCCAGGAGCGCTCGGCCTCGGTGGTGAACGCGAGCGTCACCAGTGGCAGGCACCCGAGCACCAGCAGCAGGTTGGTGACGAGCGCGACGTAGAAGCCGTCGAAGACGGCAATGATGGTGTTGTGGCGCGAACGCATGGACCTCAACCCTTCAGTCCGGTCGAGGCGATGCCCTCGATGAAGTAGCGCTGGCCGAGCAGGAAGATGGCAGCGACGGGCAGCACGGACAGCACCGAGCCCGTCATGATCAGCGCGTACTCGGCGTTGTACTGGGAAACGAAGGTGTTCAGCCCCAACTGGATGGTGCGCAGCTCCGGGCTGCGCAGGTAGACAAGCGGGCCGAGGTAGTCGTTCCAGGTGGTCACGAACGTCAGCAGGGCCAGGCTGGCCAGCGCCGGCCGGGACAACGGCAGCATGATCCGTCGGTAGATGCCGAACTCGCTGAGCCCGTCAACCCGAGCTGCTTCGCTGAGCTCCTCGGGAATCGTCTCGTAGAACTGCTTCATCAGGAACACGCCGAACGCGCCGAACGCCTGCAGCGCGACGATCGACCACAGGGTGTTCGACAGCTGCAGCTTCGACATGAGGATGAACTGCGGAATCATGTACGACTGCCAGGGCACCGCGATCGTCCCGACGTACGCCAGGAAGAGCGCGTTGCGGCCGGGAAAGCGGACCCGGGCGAACCCGTAGGCGGCGAAGCTGCCGGTCACCACCTGTAGGAGGCTGACAACCACCGACAGCAGCAGCGTGTTCCCCAACCACGTCGTCATGTCCGAGCGCTGCCAGATGTCGAGGTAGTTTCGCCACACCACGGGATCGGGGAGCCAGGTGATCGGGATGGTGAAGACGTCACTGTTGGTCTTCAACGACGCCACCACCATCCAGTAGAAGGGCAGCAGCAGCCCGGCCGCCGCGAGCACGAGGGCGGCGTAGCCGACGAGTCGCCAGCCCCGGGACCGCGAGGGATGCCCCTTGTGTCACCGCAGAAAGTGCAAGATCGCGGGCGCGGGGCGCGGGGCGGGGCGGGTTAGGGGGTTGCTCTGATGGTTTCGTCGCCGGCCAGGCGGCCCGTTTCGCGGTCGCGGCTCAGGGCGCCGGCGTCGAGCAGGGTGGTGAGGGCGCGGTTGGCGTCGGCGGCACGGTAGACGGTCGCGGCGAGGGTGTGCCGGCGCAGCTCGGTGACCAGCCGTGGCCCGCCCGCCCGCAGCTCGGCCAGCAACTCGTGGGCCAGCGGTTCGAGGTCGGGCTCGCCAACCACGTCGACAGTCGTGCCGGTCGGGTCGAGTGGGTCGCGGAAGCGTACGTCGAACTGCGCGCCGACCGCCCAGAGCGCGTCGCGCACCGCCTCCAGACTCCGGTCGGAGCGGCTGCCGAACGTGACAACACCGGCAGCCTCCCCGTCGGGCAGCACCGGCGCCACCTCGGCGACCAGGGGAAAGCCGGCGGAGGCGAGCACGTCCCGGGCGCTGTCGCCGGTGTGCAGCAGCAGCTCACCGGTCCGGCCGTTGGCTGCGGCGGTGAGCACCTTCGGCGTCACCGCGCCAGGCAGGTCCACGAAGGAGAACAGCGGCGCGCCGGCCGCCCCGGCGGCCTTCACCGCGACCGGCAGCCGGTAGGCGTCGCCGGGGAGCAGGTGCACGGTGACCTCGGCGGGCAGCTCCGCCTCGATCGGGCCGAGCCGGGTCGGCAGCTCCGGCGCGCCGTCGGCCAGCACCAGCACCGTCACCTGCCGGCCGCGCACCTGGTCGCCGTGTCCGCCGACCAACCGGAGCGCGGCCTCGGCGGCTGCCGCGTCGACCCCGGCGAGCGCGACGGTGGCCCGCCGGGAGCGGTGCAGGGCCGCGGGCAGCCAGGTCGTCAACTGGCGGACCAGCAGCTCGCGGAGGAAATCAGTGGTCCGGTCGGTCGGCATCGGTCCGTTCTACCCTACGAGCGGTCAGACCGGGACGGAGATCCCCACCCCGCCCCGGGTCTGCCCGCCGTAACGCTGCCGCTCGGCGTTCAGGTCGAGCCGACCGATCTGCTTGCGGGCGGCCAGAGCGGTGTCGTCGAGCAGATCGGCCGGGATCAGCCAGACCACCTCGAACTCCAGGCCGTCCGGGTCCTTGCCGTAGAGGCTCTTCGTCGTGCCGTGGTCGGAGGTGCCGGCCAGTGCGCCGGCCGCGGCGAGCCGCTCGGCGGTGGCGGCCAGCTCGTCGAGCGTGTCCACCTCCCAGGCGAGGTGGTAGAGGCCGACGGTGGACCGGCCGGCGGTCGACCGACCGGCGCCGGCGCCGATCTCGAAGAGCCCGAGGTCGTGGTCGTTGGTGGAGTCGGGGGCCTGGAGGAAGGTGGCGCCCCGGAAGCCGTCCGGGGTCATCGCCACCGGGCGGAAGCCCAGCACGTCGCTGTAGAACGCGACACTGCGGGCGAGGTCACTGACGTAGAGGACCGCGTGGTTGAGCCGGTGGATACCCATGACCCGAGAGTAGCGCGGATTAGTTGAGCATTCAACTATCGGGGGTATGATGGCGGTCATGACCCGCTGGTTGGACCCCGACGAGCAGCGCACCTGGCGCGCGTACCTCACCGCCTCCAGGGTGCTGATGGACACCCTCGACCGTGAGCTGCAACGCGACGCGGGCATGCCGCACGCGTACTACGAGATCCTGGTCCAGCTCTCCGAGGCCCCCGGTCGTCAACTGCGCATGAGCCAGTTGGCGCAGGCCGCGGGGTCATCCCGCAGTCGGCTCTCGCACGCCGTGGCGCGGCTGGAGGCCGCCGGCTGGGTGCGCCGCGAGGACTGCCCCACCGACCGGCGCGGGCAGATCGCGCTGCTCACCGACGAGGGTTTCGCCACCCTCGCGGCCGCCGCACCCGGCCATGTCGAGGGGGTACGCCGACACCTGTTCGACGCGTTGAGCCCCGCCCAGGTCGATCAGCTACGCCGGATCAGCGAGACCCTGGCCGAGCATATGACCGGATCCTGACCAATCGACACCGGCGCGGGTCTTGTACTTACCGTCGTCGAATGAGCACGATGGGGCGTGTCTTCCGGCTTCGGTGAACTGACTGATCAGGCGCACCACCTCGTGTCCTCCGGCGATCTTGCCGGCGCACAGCAACTGCTGTCCGACGCGCTCACCGACGCCGACCCCCGCCCGGCCAACGCCACGCCCGAGCTGGCCGAGGCGGCCAGCCTTCAGGCGCGGGTGCTGATCGCCCTCGGCGAGCCGCACTCGGCCCGGGGGTGGGCCGCCTTCGCGTACGCGGCCACCACCCGCCTGCACGGCCGCGCCGACCCGCGCACGGTGGCCGCGGCGGCGACTCTGGCCGCTGTGCTGCACCGGGTCGGCAGCCACTCCCGGGCGGCGCGGCTCTACCAGGAAGTCATCATCGAGCTGACCGCACAGGACGGCCCGGAGTCACTGCGGGTGCTCGCCGCGCACGCCGACCTCGCCACCGTCGAATACGCGCGGGGCCAGTGCACTGTGGCCCGCGACCGCCTCCAGGACGCCTGGGAGCTGCACCGCGAGGTGTACGGCGACGGCCACCCCAGCGGCATCAAGATGCTGGCGCGGCTCGGGGCCATGCAGCGCGACTGCGGGCAGTTCGCCGAGGCACACGACAACCTGGCGCTCGCCCGCGAGCTGTGCCGGCAGCACCTGCCCGCCGACGACCCACTGGCCACCCAGGTGGCGGCCCTGGCCCGGGCGGCGGCCAATCCCGACCATGCCTGCGCCGACAACCCGCCCACAGCTCGGGACACTCCGATCGTGCCGGCCGCCCGCGTCCCACCGCATGACGACGGGCCAGCCGAATCCGGCTACCACCCGCAGGCAGCCGCGGCCCACCACGGCGGGGCGGTGCCGAACCCCCGGCTGCCCTCCGACGAGGCGGTCGGATCGATGGGCAGCAGGTGGTCGTCCGACCCGGCGGACGACCTCTCGCCCCACCCCACCGACCCTCCGGTGCCCCCGTCGGTGGTCGGGTTGGCCGGCGGCACCGAGGAGCAGCCCGGGGTGTACCGGCTGCACCGCACCGCCGACCCGTACGGGTCGCACGCCCTGAACCCGCCGTCCGACCAGAACCCGCCGTCCGACCCGTACGCCCGGCCCGACCCGTACGCGCAGGTCGAGCCGTACACGCCGTCGCGGCTGTTGCCGGTGCCCGTGCACCGCGCGCCGCCGGAGCAGCGCAACCGGCTGGTACCGGTGCTGGTGGCGGGTGTGGTCGTGGTGCTCCTCGGCGCGGCAGCGGTGATCGCCGGGGTGGCCCGGGTCGACGGCGACGACGAACCGACCCCGCCGCCGGCCAGCGCCTCCCCCACGGCCAGCGCCTCCCCCACGGCCAGCGCCCCGGCCAGCACCGCGCCCGCCCCGGGCGGCACGGCACCCACGTCGGCTGCCGCCGCGGCCCCGCCCGGCACTCCACCCAGCGCGGTGACCCTGCGCGACACCCGGGACAGCATCGCGCTGAACTGGACCTACCCGGCTGGCGGCGAGGGTCCGGTGGTCATCGCGGGCGGTCGCACCGGCCAGGCCCACAACATCTTCGCGACGCTGCCCGCCGGCACCACCAGCTTCGTCATCTACGCGCTCAACCGCACGAACGACTTCTGCTTCACCGTCGCGGTCGCCTGGTCCACCGACACCGTGGCCCGTTCCAAGCAGGTCTGCACCCGCCGCCGCTGACCCGCCAGCCTCTGCCCCGCCCGCCACGCCCCGCCCGCCACGCCCCGCCCGCCACTGCCCCGCCCTGCCCGCCACTGCCCGCCGGCTACGCCCCGCAGACCTCACTCAGCGTGGGCTACCCGTTGGCGAACCCGCCGTGACACGCCGTCACACCCGACGCCCCGCCCACAACTCCGGCCCAGGCTTTGCTCTGCTTACCTATACGCACCACTTCGGATGAGCAGCTGAAACGTCGCGACTGCCGCTACAGCACGCGTCGGCGATGATCACTTTGCGTAGCTGTCGCATCCGCGGGTGCAGAGCAAAGGGGCATCGGTGGGCGGTTTGGGGGGAGGACGCCGTCACGGACCGTCTACCTTTGGCCGTCCTCGGCCGGCAACGCTGGCAGCAGCAGGCACACCCGCAGGCCTCGCTGCTCCGGCGCGTCGGTCAGGGTGATGCTGCCGCCCGCGCGTCGGACCAACTCCCGGACGATGGCCAGCCCCAGGCCAGCGCCCCCGTCGTCGCGGGCCCGTCCGTCATCCAGCCGGGTGAACCGGTCGAAGACCCGCTCCCGGTCCGCCACCGCGATCCCCGGGCCGTCGTCGGTCACCGTCACCAGGTGGTACGCCCCAACGCCGGGCCCGAGCCCCGCCCCGGCCGTCGACATCGCGCCGGCCGTCGACACCGCCTCGCCCAGCGACGTCGCCTCGGCCGCGAGCACGACGCTGCCGTGCGCGTGCCGTACCGCGTTGTCGACCAGGTTGGCCAGCACGCGACGCAACTCCTCGACGGTGCCGATCGTCCAGAGCGGGCCCGTCGGCGGCGTCACCCGCACCGGCGGCGACGGGTAGCGGGCGGCAACCTCGGTCAGCAACGTGCCCAGCTCCACCGGGCCGGTCCCCCGGGTCGGCGGAGTCTCGTCCAGGCGGGCCAGCAACAGGAGATCGTCGACCAGGCGGCTCAACCGCTCGGTGTCGGCGAGCAGGTTGGCCGTCACCGCCGTCCAGTCCGTCCGGTCGGCGAGGTGCTGGGCCACCTCCAGCTCCGTCCGGATGTTGGTCAACGGGCTGCGCAGCTCGTGCGCGGCGTCGGAGACGAAGGCCCGCTGCCGGACGCGGGCGGACTCCAGCCGGCCCAGCATGCCGTTGAGGGTGACCGCCAGACGGTGGATCTCGTCGGCCGACGCCGGCACCGGCAGCCGGCCGGCGCCGGCCCTCCCGGTGATCTCCTCGGCACCTCGACGTAACGCCTCGACCGGCCGCAGGGTCGCCCCCACCACCCGCCACGCCACCCCGGCCAGCACGGCGACCAGCAGCGGGAACGCCACCAGCAGGATGGTCCGGACCACGTGGGTGCTGTGCCGCACGTCGGCCATCGAGCGGGCGACCAGCACGGTGAGCGGGTCGGCCGCGGTGCCGGCGGGTACGGCGACCACCCGGACCGGGCCGACGAGCCCGACCCGCTCGGCCGGCACCTCAAGCCGCTGCCGACCGTCGCGGTTCAGCCGCTCCGGGCGGACCATCGGCACCAGACGGTCCGCGTCGATCGAGGCCGCCCGGATCCGTCCCTGCCCGTCAACGACCTGAACGCGGACCTGCCCGCCGGCCACCGGCAGCGGGTCGGGCAGCGCGTCCTCGGCGGCGAGCAGGGCGACCGCGTCGGCGGTGCGGAACGCCTCGGTGTCGACAGTGCGCTGGAGTACGAAGCCGAGCGCGCCGAGCAACACCACCCCGCCCACGGCCAGCCCGATGGTGAGACCGACCACACCGATCGCCATGAGTCGCCCGCGCAACCCGAGGACCGGCATCCAACCGGGCCTGGCCCGACGGGTGGTGGCCGGGCCGTCGGCGGTCACGTCGCCAGCCGGTAGCCGGCACCCCGGACCGTCTCCAGCCGGTCCCGGCCGAGCTTGCGGCGCAGGTAGCCGACGTACACCTCGACGGCGTTCGGCGCGGTCTCCAGGCTGGCGTCCCACACGTGGTCCAACAACTCGACCTTGGAGACGACCTGGCCCGGCCGGCGCATCAGGTAGTCCAGCAACGCGAACTCCCGCGCGGTCAGCGCCACCTCGGTGTCCGCCCGGGTCACCCGTCGACGGGCCGGATCCAACCGCAGGTCACCGACGGCGAGGACGGTCGGGCGCTCCGGCGCGCCCCGACGCAGCAGGGCCCGGAGCCGGGCCAGCAGCACCACGTACGAGAAGGGTTTGGTCAGGTAGTCGTCGGCGCCGCAGTCGAGGCCGTCGGCCTGGTCGTACTCGCCGTCCTTGGCGGAGAGCATCAGCACCGGCAGCCAGTGCTGTTCCGCGCGCAGCCGCCGGACCAGCTCGTACCCGGAGAGGCCGGGCAGCATCACGTCGAGGATCATGGCGTCGTACCCGCCGTGCCGGGCCGCGTCCAGGCCCGCCGGGCCGGTCGTCGCCACGTCCACCGCGAACCCCTCCGCCTGGAGACCCCGTTGCAGGGCAGCCGCCAACCGGGCCTCGTCCTCCACCACCAGCACCCGCACAGGCTCAAGGGTGCCACCCGGGTCAATCGGCGCGGTTCGGTGTCCTCAGCGCGTTCACAGCACGGACGAGGCAAGATGGCCGCAGGAGGTGCCACCATGTCCGTCCTGAGAAGCCGTCCCGTCCTTCGCTGGCTGGTTCCGGCCACCGCGGCCGTCGCCGTCATCGGCGGTGGCGCGGCGATCGGCACGTTCGCCGCCGAGGCCGAGCCGAGCCTGCCGCCCCGAACCGCCGCTCAGCTCCTGGTCGACCTGCAGACATCCCGGCTGGAGGGGTTGTCCGGGACCGTCGTGCAACGCGCCGACCTGGGCCTGCCGTCCCTCGTCGGGCTGGTTCCCGGCAACGAGCTGACCACCCTGCTGACCGGCACCCACACCCTGCGCGTCTGGTATTCCGGGCCGGACAAGCAGCGGGTCGCGCTGATGGACACGCTGGGCGAGCAGGACATCATCCGCAACGGCCAGGACCTGTGGACGTGGCAGAGCCGCAGCAACACCGCCACCCACCGCGCGCTGGGCGGCGACGCCGGAGCCTGGAAGCCCGCACCGGAACCGGCAGCGAGCCTGCCGTCCACCCCGCAGCAGGCCGCCGACCTGGCGTTGAACGCGATCGACCCGAGCACCGAGGTCAGCGTGGGCCGGTCGGCGACCGTCGCCGGACAGGACGCGTACGAGTTGGTGCTCCAGCCGCGCGACCAGGCCTCCCTGGTGCACCAGCTGCGGATCGCCATCGACGCCAAGCAGCACGTGCCGCTGCGCTTCGAGGTGCTCGCGAAGGGCAGCGACCGGCCGACGTTCGAGGTGGCCTTCACCCAGGTCGACTACCGCCGCCCGGACGCCGACCAGTTCCGCTTCAACCCGCCGCCCGGCGTGACTGTCGACGAGGAGAAGGCCGCGCGCCCGACGGGCAAGCCCGGTCACGTCGAGCCGGCGGGTGACCCGCAGGTCCGTACTGTGGGCGACGGCTGGACGACAGTGCTGGTCGGCCGCCTCGACGGGGCCGATGCCGACCGGAAGCCCGCCCCGAAGCAGGCGACTCCCCCGGCCGGAGCCGGGCCGGACCTGGACATGTCGAAGCTGCTCGGCGGGTTGCCGACGGTCAGTGGTGACTGGGGCAGCGGTCGGCTCCTCACCAGCAAGCTGTTCAGCGTGCTGCTCACCGACGACGGCCGGGTGCTCGCCGGAGCGGTGACTCCGGAGCGGCTCTACGAGGCCGCGCGCGGCTGATCTCCGCGGTGTTCGCGCCGGGTCGACCTCACGGTCGGCCCGGCGCTCCGCTGTGGGTCAGCCCGGGTCAGGCGACGCCGAGGGCGCTGAGATACGCGTCGGCGAGGACCGCGTGGCCGGGCAGGTACGGGTGGACCCGGTCGTCGGCCCAACGCGTCGCCGGACTCACCGCCAGCACCCGGTCGAACGCCGCCTGGTTGGGCACGTGCACCGCGTCGAACTCGGCCGCCAGCCCCGCCATGACCGCCGCGTACCGGTCGGTGTCGGCGCGCTGCGGGACGCTCCGGTCGGGCTCGATGAAGAACGGGTCACCGAGGATCAGTCGGCAGCCGGTGGCGTCGACCGCCCGACGCAGCAGGTCGCGCAGCGTGCGCTCGTACTCCTCGATGCCGACGGCCTCATCCGGCCGGTCACCGTAGTGCCGCCAGATGTCGTTGATGCCGATCAGCACCGCGAGCCAGTCGGGGCGCTCGGCGATGGCGTCGTCGTCCCAGCGGGCGGCCAGGTCCCGCACCGTCGCCGCCCACACCCCGGTTGACCCATTCCAGCTCCAACTCCGGGTGCCGCGCGTCGACCAGGGCCCGCACGAGACTCACATATCCGCTGCCGTAGGGCGCGGCGACGTCACGTCGACCACAATCGGTGATGCTGTCCCCGATGAAGACCACCCGTTGGCCGGTCCGCAGGATCATCTGTCGTCACCTCGCGATCACCGGCGCGCCGGACCGCCCGGCTTGGTGAGAACCGGCGGAACGCGCTATCTTCAACAGTTCGAAGGCACAAAAAAGAACGGCTAAAAGCCGTTCCTGCAAAGGATTCTAATCTTTAGGGAGACGGCTTGTCAAGGCACTCCGGCGGTTCCGGCGAATTGCCGCTCGACGACGAGATCGGTCGCGAGCAGGAGTACGTCTCGATGCTCTACAACCGGCTGGACCAACTGCGTCAGCAGGCCGCCCACCGGCTCACCGCCGAGCTGCACAACACCGGCGGCACCCTCCAGGACCGCTCGCAGCGCGACAGCTCGGTAGCGATGTACGCCGATCAGGTCGAGCAGTTCTCCGCCGTGGAGAACGGGCTCTGCTTCGGCCGTCTCGACGGCGACGACGACTCCCGCCGCTACATCGGCCGGATCGGCATCTTCGACACCAGTGGTGACTACGATCCGCTGCTGATGGACTGGCGGGCACCCGCCGCCCGGCCGTTCTACCTCGCCACCGCCGCGAACCCGCAGGGCGTACGCCGTCGCCGGCACCTGCGTACCCGGCAGCGCAAGGTGACCGGGCTCAACGACGAGGTGCTCGACATCGACACCGCCTCCCCCGGCGCCCACGAGGAGCTGACCGGTGAGGCGTCGCTGCTCGCCGCGCTCAACGCGGGCCGTACCGGCCGGATGCGCGACATCGTCGAGACCATCCAGGCCGAGCAGGACGAGGTCATCCGCGCGGAACTTCCGGGCGTGATGGTGGTCCAGGGCGGCCCCGGCACCGGCAAGACCGCTGTCGCGCTGCACCGGGCGGCGTACCTGCTCTACACGCACCGGCGGGAACTCTCCAGCCGTGGCGTGCTGCTGGTCGGCCCGAACGCGACCTTCCTGCGCTACATCTCCCAGGTGCTGCCGACGCTGGCCGAGACCGGCGTGCTGCTGCGTACCCAGGGTGATCTCTTTCCCGGGGTGAGCGCCCAACGGACCGAGCTGGCCGAGACCGCGGCGCTCAAGGGCCGGGCGGTGCTGGCCGAGGTGTTGGCGCTGGCCGTACGGGATCGGCAGTGGGTACCGGACGAGCCGTTGGAGATCGAGGTCGAGCGGGAGACGCTGACCCTCGACCCGGAGATCGTGCGCGCGGCCCGGGATCGGGTCCGCCGGGCCGACCGACCGCACAACCTGGCCCGCGCGCTGTTCGACGTGGAGATCGTGCACGCGCTCGCCGATGAGGTGGCCGAGCGGATCGGCGCCGACCCGCTCGGCGGGGACAACCTCCTCGACGAGGCGGACCGCGCCGAGATCCGTCGCGAGCTGCGCGAGGAGACGGAGATCCAGGCCGCCCTGGACCGGCTGTGGCCGGTGCTCACCCCGCAGCAGCTGCTCGCCGACCTGTACGCCGACCCGGACCGGATCGCCGCCGCCGCGCCGATGCTCAGCGAGGACGAGCGAGCGCTGCTGCGCCGCGAGCGCGGTGGCTGGACGCCGGCCGACGTCCCGCTGCTGGACGAGGCCGCCGAACTGCTCGGCGAGGACGAACGCGCCGCCGCCGCCCGGCGGGACCGCATCCGGATGATGGAACGGGAGTACGCCGAGGGCGTGCTCGAAATCGCCAAGGGATCCCGATCGATCGACGTCGAGGACGAGGCCGAGGGCGGTGAGATCCTCGGCGTGACCGACCTGATCGACGCGGACCGACTGTTGGAGCGGCAGGAGGAGGCCGACCGGCTGACCACCGCGCAGCGGGCCGCCGCCGACCGCACCTGGGCGTTCGGCCACGTGATCGTGGACGAGGCGCAGGAGCTCTCGCCGATGGCCTGGCGGCTGCTGATGCGCCGCTGCCCGAGCCGGTCGATGACGATCGTCGGCGATGTGGCACAGACCGGCGCGCTGAGCGGCACGCCGTCGTGGGCGGATGCCCTCGCCCCGTACGTCGAGCAGCGGTGGCGGCTCACCGAGCTGACGGTCAGCTACCGCACTCCCGCCGAGATCATGGCGGTCGCCGCCGACGTACTGGCCGAGATCGACCCGGCACTGCGGCCGCCGCGCTCGGTGCGGGAGAGCGGCGTACCGCCGTGGGACCGGGCGGTCCCCGACGGTCGGTTGGCGACGGAGCTGGTCGCCGAGGCCACCCGGGAGGCGGCCGGGCTGAGCGAGGGGCGGCTCGGGGTGCTCGTGCCGGCCGGCCTGGTGGGTGAGTTGGGTGCGGCGGTGACCGCCGCCCTGCCGGAGGCTGCCGTCGGCGAGCATCCGGAGCTGGAGAGCCGGGTGGTGGTGTTGACAGTCGCCCAGGCCAAGGGGTTGGAGTTCGACTCGGTGCTGGTGGTCGACCCGGACCGGATGGTGGCCGAGTCCCCCCGCGGACGCAGCGACCTCTACGTGGCCCTGACCCGCGCCACCCAACGCCTAGGCGTCCTCCGCCCAACCCCCACCCGCTGAGTCGATCATGAGGTTGACGTGGACTGTGATCTTCCAGAGCCACGTCAACCTCATGCCGCGATCCGCGATCCGCGATCCGCGATCCGCGATCCGCGATCCGCGATCCGCGATCCGCGATC
>NZ_JBEYSL010000165.1:0-12954 GCF_040642735.1 Micromonospora sp. NPDC047753
CGTCACCGATCGCCAGGGGGCCGACCCGGTGCGAGACCGCCACCGCGTAGACGTCGGGCTCTGCGGCGATCTCGGCGGCCACCTCGCGCAGCACCGTCGCGCCCAGCGGCACGGCGCAGGCAGACGCGTCCGGCCCGGCCGTCGACGAGTTGGCGGCCCTGCTCAACCAGGTGGGCTTCGCCCCCGGCGCCGCAACACCCGACCAGGCGGCTCGCGCCGCCGAGGTGGCCACCGCCTACGTGGCCACCCTGCGCTCCGCCCGCCCCTGGTGGCGTCGCCTGCTCTGGTCCGTGCACCCCACTCCCCTGCGCCGCGCCCGCCGCTCCCCGCGCTGATCAAGAGCTTTGCGTTGGCAGCGAGCCGGCGCTGATCAGCTCCAGCGCCCACCTCCTGGCCGTCGGACGAGTTCCCCCGCGGTAGCGGCTCAGGCGGTCAGCCGGCGGATGAGTTTGCGCATACCGGCCTGCCAGCCGTCCGGGTCCTCGGCGCGACGGCGCGCGTAGTCGGCGACCTCGGGGTGCGGCAGGATCAGGAAACGTTCCTCGGCCAGCCCGGCGACGGCCGCGTCGGCGACCTGGTCCGGGGTGAGCACCGCACCGGACGCGGCGACCACCCGGGCGCCCAGGTGAGCGTCGGCGAGCCCGTCGGCGAGCATCGGGGTGTCCACCCCCTGTGGGCAGAGTGCGCTGACCCGGATGCCCCGGTCCCGGTAGGTGATGGCCAGCCACTCGGCGAACCCCACCGAGGCGTGCTTCGTCGCGGTGTACGGGGCGTCGCCCACAGCGGTCAGCACACCCGCCGCGGAGCAGGTGTGCAGCAGGTGCCCGCCGCCCCGGACGAGCATTCCGGGCAGCACCGCGCGGGCCGAGTAGACGTGGGCGAGCACGTTGACCCGCCAGGCGCGGTCCCATCCGGCGTCGTCGACCTCCACTCCCCCGCCGGTGGTCACCCCCGCGTTGGCGCAGAACAGGTCGATCCGGCCGTACCGTTGCTCGGTGTCGGCGACCAGCGCGCGGACCTGCTCCTCGTCGGTGACGTCGAGGGCGCGGGCGTGCGCGACCGGGCCGATGCCCTCGGCCACCGCGCGGGCCGCGTCGGCGTCCAGGTCGGCGACCACCACGGCGGCGGCCCCCTCGGCGGCGAATCGGCGCGACAGCGCCGCTCCGATGCCGCCGGCCCCGCCGGTGACCACCACGATCCGGTCGGTGAGGTTCACGCGCTGACCTCCACCGTGGCGGCGCCCAACCGGGCGATGAGGCTGAGCAGAGCGCTCGCCCCGCCGGTGGTGACCTCGGGGGTGGGCAACAGCGCCATGATCGGCACGTCCACCCCGTTGTCGGCGTAGCGGCGCACCTCGGCGCGGCACCGCTCCGGTGAGCCGTGCAGCACCAGCGCGTCGACCACCTCGTCGGGTACTGCCGCGTTGGCCCCGCGCCGGTCACCGGCGGCCCAGGCCGCCCACATGGGCGCGAGCGTCTCGTCGCGGCCGAGCCAACGGTGGAACTCGGCGTACGCCCCGACGGTGAGGTAGCTGGTGATGAGCCGACGGCCCAGCGCCCGGGCGTACACGGTGTCCTCGGTGGGGCAGACGAAGATCCGGGCGGCGACCTCGAAGCCGGTGCGGCGCTCGCCCAGCTCGGCGAGGGCGCGCGGCACGTCGTCGGCGCTGAGCCAGTTGAGGATGACCCCGTCGGCTTCCGAGCCGGCCAGCCGGAGCATCCCCGGGCGCAGCGCGGCGAGCAGGATCGATGGCGGCACCGCCGGTGGTCGTTCCAGCGTGAACCGGCGGACGGTGAACGTGTCGTAGGCCTCGTCGACGGTTTCGCCGGCCAGCGCGGCGCGCAGGAAGCGCAGCACGTCGCGGGTGCGGCGGAACGGCTCGTCGAACGGCACGGCGTTCCAGTCCCGGACGAGCACGGGTGAGGACGCGCCGATGCCGAGCGAGAACCGGCCCGGCGCGGCCTCGGCCAGCGCTGCCGCGCTCATCGCGAGCAGACCGGGGCCTCGGGTGAAGACCGGTGTGATCGCGGTGCCGAGCCGCAGCCCCGGCTGCCAGGCCGCGGCGAGCGCCAGCGGGGTGAACGCGTCGGTCCCGGCGACCTCGGACGACCAGACGTCGGTGAACCCGGCCCGGTCGAGGGCCGCGTAGGCCGCGTCGTGCTGCGCCAGCGCGATCCCGCTCAGCGGCACCGTCATGCCCCATCGATTCGTCACCGATCGATCGTGCCCGTTGACGCGGGCCCGAGCAAGATCCCCGGGTTGGGCAGAATCGCCGGTTTCCGACCGTGCGTGGCGGTGGAAGTGCTACCACTTCGAGGTGGACCGGACCGACGGCGCAGGCCGCTGACCATGGGTTTCAGGGCGGCAGGACACCTGGAGCCGGTCCCCGGGGTGGCCACACCGGGTCGGGCCACCTTCCTGGAACTCTTCTTCGATCTGGTGTTCGTCTTCGCGCTCACCCGGATCTCGGCGCGCGCGTTCGAGGACCTGACCGAGGAGTCGGGCCGGAAGTACATCTGGGAGGCGGTCACCGGCAGCGGCAAGACACTGCTGTTGCTTCTCGCGCTCTGGGCGGTCTGGCAGGGCACCGCGTGGACGACCAGCCGCTACGACCCCTACCGGGTGCCGTTGCAGACCGTGGTGATCACCGCGTTGGTGTGCAGCATGCTGATGGGGGTCGCGATTCCCCGGGCGTTCAGCCAGACCGCGCTGATGTTCGCGGTGGCGTACGTGATCGCGCAGGTGACCCGGCCGGTGATCCTGTCGATCGCGCTGGGCCCGCACCCGTACCGCCGGCTGAAGGTGCGGATGGCGGTGATCTTCGCGGTGAGCGGGGTGCTCTGGATCGGCGGCGCGATGCTGGGCACCAACGGGCAGGTGGCGCTCTGGTCGGCGGCGCTGGCGGTGGAGTACCTGGCGGCCCGCTGTGGTTGGCCGGTGCCCGGCCTGGGCCGCTCGAGAATCTCGAAGTGGGAGATCGCCGGCGAGCACCTGGCCGAGCGGTACCAGCAGTTCTTCCTCGTCGCGCTGGGCGAGACGATCCTGGTGGCCGGTTTCGCGTACAGCAAGGGCCCGTACGAGACCGGGCACGCGTGGGCGTTCGCGCTGGCGCTGGCCACCTCGATCATGCTGTGGCGGATCTACGTGCAGCGGGCCGGGCGGATCCTGGGCGAGGCGGTGACGAAGGCCCGGCACCCCGCCACCATCGGCCGTTCCGCCGCCGACACCCACCTGCTGATGGTGATCGGTCTCGCTTCCACAGCTGTCGGATACGAGCTGATCATCGAGAGTCCGCTGGAGCGGATTCCCGGGCCGTGGCTGGTCATGGTGCTCGGCGGTCCGATCCTGTTCCTGGCCGGGCGGTCCCGCCTGGAGTACGAGGTGTTCGCACGGGTCTCCCCGTCCCGGTGGATCGCCCTCCTGGTGCTGCTGGCGTCGGCCGTGCCGCTGCGGCACCTGCCCGGGGTGGCCGCGACGGCGGTCGGAGCGGTGGTGCTGGCCGCTGTCGCGGTGGCCGACGCCCGTCGGGCCCACGGCGCCCCACCGGAGGCCGCCGCGCCACCGTTCTGAGCCTCGCGTGCCCGCGTCACGGCGGCGCGGAAGGCTAATCTCGGCCGGTGACCTTCTCCCTCGTCGCCCGCTCCGCCGACGGGCGCCTGCACGGCGTCGCCGTCGCCAGCAAGTTCCTCGCCGCCGGAGCGTTGGTCCCGGCCGCCGCCGCCGAGGTCGGTGCGCTGGCCACCCAGGCCCACGTCAACCTCGCCTACCGCCCGCAGGGCCTCACCCTGCTGCGCACCGGGGTGGCCCCCGCCGACGTGGTGGCCGGGCTGATCGCCGCCGACCCCGAGCGGGAGCACCGCCAACTCGGCGTCGTGGGGGCCACCGGTGCGGGTGCCACCTGGACCGGGCCGGCCTGCCATCCGTGGGCCGGCGGGCGGACCGGCGACGGTTGGGCCGCGCAGGGCAACATCCTCACCGGGCCGGAGGTCGTCGACGCCCTCGGCGCGGCCTGGCAGGCGGGAGCGGCACTGCCGTTCGCCGAGCGGCTGGTCGCCGCGCTGCGGGCCGGCGACGAGGCCGGCGGCGACCGGCGGGGCCGGCAGAGCGCCGGTCTGCTGGTGGTCGAGCGCGGCGGCGGGTACGGCGGCACCAGCGACGTGGTGGTCGACCTGCGCGTGGACGACCACCCGGACCCGATCGCCGAGCTGGGTCGGCTGCTCACTGTGCACACCATGCTGTTCGGCCGACCCGACCCGGCGACCCTGCTCGACCTGAGCGGCGCGGTCGCCGCCGAGGTGGCGGCGTTGCTCGGCGCGCTGGGCCACAGGGTGCACGAGGACGGCACGGAAGCGGCGTTGATCTCCTGGGCCGGGTTGGAGAACCTGGAGGAGCGGCTGGTGCCGGGCCGCATCGACCCGGTGGTGCTCACCCACCTGCGCGGTGTCGCCCCGCACGTCCCCGCACCCCGCGCCGCGAGCTGAGCCCGCTCGGCCGCCCAGGTGGCTACGCCGGCTGGCTCAGCCCTTGACCCGGGGCACCAGCCGGTGCACGACGGTGAGCGCCAACGCCATCACCACCGCCATCGTGCCGGCGATCCCGGCGGCGCTGCCCGCGTACCCGACGAACAGGGGACGGCGGGCCAGCTCCTCCGGCCCGGTGTCGCGCAGGTCGAGCAACCAGGACAGGGAGAGCCCGCAGGCCACCAGGGCGAGCACACCACCGAGCCCGAGCACGAGCGCCGCGACCCGGTGCGCGTCGCCGGGGGCGATCTCGGCCTGCTCCCGCTGGGTGACCAGCAGCAGCAACCCGGCCAATGCCGCCCACACACCCACCACCAGGTACGCGGCGACGGCGTCGCTGGGTCGGTGCCAGCCGGCGGAGAGGGTGGCGACTCCGGCGACGGCGGCGTACCCGGCACCGATGAAGGCACCGACGGCTCGTACCTTGCGTGGCAGCACGAGCATCAGGGCGACCGCCACCGAGGCGGCCACCGTGGCGTGCCCGCTCGGGAGGCTGTTGCCCACCGCGGCGCGTTCCGGGTCGACACCGTAGTCGGGCCGGTTCAGCCCGTACTTGAGCAACTGGGTGGTGACGTTCGCTCCGGCGATCAGCAGGGTCGCGGTTATCGCCAGGGCGATCCGCCCCCGGATCAGCGCGATGAACCCGATCGTCGCGGTGGCGGCCAGCAGCGAGACCACCGACATCGCGTTGAGGATCTTGTCGACGGGGCCGTCGATGGTGTCCTGCCCGATCCGGTTGCCGGTGAGGGCGACCGTGTCCACCCACTGACCTATCTCGGAGTGCACGGCCACCCGCCACACGGCGAGGAAGGCGGCCGCCTGGACGAGGGCCAGTACGACCAACCAGACCGCGGTCCAACCCCGTGCCGTCGCGCGCATCCGCACACCGTAGCGGCAGGTGCCGGCGGTCCGACCGGTGGCCCGCCATCAATCGCCGGTTAGGTTGTGCCGGAGGCGAGGAGGCGGTGGTGAGCGGAGTACCGGAGCGCGACGGCGGCCCGACCGAGACCGGCCCGGAGCAGGGTGAAGGCGACAATCCGGGGTCGGCGGGGCCGGTGCCGACGGGCGGCGACACCGGCCCGGGTGGGCCGGCGCGCGCCGAGTCGCTGACGGATCTGCTGGGCGGGCGACGCGGCGCGATCGACGCCACCCTGCCGCCGCTGGCCTTCGCGGTGGGCTGGCTGCTGGGCGGCGAGTCGCTGTGGGGCGGGGTCGGCGCGGCGTTGGCCGTGGGCGCGGTGGTGGCCGGCGTACGGCTGCGCCGGGGTGACCGGCCGCGCTCGGTGCTGATCGGGCTGCTGGCCGTCTGCGTCGCGGCGTTGATCGCGGTGCGCACCGGCCGGGCCGAGAACTTCTTTCTGATCCAGGTGCTGTCGAACGCCGCGAGCGCTCTGGCGTGGACGGTCAGCATCGTGGTGCGGTGGCCACTGCTCGGTGTGCTGGTCGGCGCGGTGCTGGGCCAGCGGGCCGGGTGGCGGCGCGACCCGGCGCTGCTGCGCGGGTACGGCCGGGCCAGTTGGGTGTGGACGGTGACCTACCTGCTGCGGGTGGCCGTGTTCGTGCCGCTCTACCTGGGTGGGCAGGTGCTCGCGCTGGTGGTGGCCCGGGTGGCGCTGACCTGGCCGCTGGTCGCCGCGGCGCTGGCGCTGAGCTGGGTGGTGCTGCGGCGCTCGCTGCCGGCCGGGCACCCGGGGTTGCGTCACCCGGTCGTGCCGCCACGCTGAAAACCCGGTCCCGCGCGGCCGAACTCGGCGCGGCAAGCGGCCGGAATCGGGGCGGGCAAGCGGCCGGACTCGGGGCAAAAAAAGTGGAGAGGCCGCCACGGGGGGAGCGGCCTCTCCGGTGACGTACGTTACTCCGTCACAGACCTCGGTGTGATCCCGCGACGGCCCGAATTTCTGGGCTTTTTCGCGGCTGGCTCCAGTCCGGGCGGTGGGGTGGGCCAGCCGATCCGCTGCGTCGGCCAGATGGCCGGCCCACCCCGGCCTGACCGTGGGTGTCAGGCCGTCCCGCCGGCCCCGGTCCGTCGTTCCCCGGACCGGGGCCGAATCCCGGGGTGGGCGGTCCACGCCACCCACCCCGGGTCGTCTCAGCCGTTCGGGAACATGCTGCCGTAGTCGGCGTACGCCATGGCGACGTCAGCCTGTGCCCAGAACCGGTGGTAGTTGAAGGTCGGCTCCGGACCACCGTCCAGGTACGCCTGCACCTTCGGCCAGTCCGGGTCGTTCTTGTAGAAGGACCGGATGTCGAGGAAGCTCTTGCCGGCGGCGATGGTGTCGCCGTTCGGCATCTTCCCGGTCCAACCCGACGGGACGTAGAGGCCCTGCCCGGTGGACGCGTTGTAGACGTCGTCGAAGCGCCGGTAGTCGCCGCGCGTCTCGGTGGTGGAGACACCCTTGGCGTCACTGGCGGCCGACAGCGCGTCGAGCAGCCCCTTGGCGGTGTTCTTCGCCGCCACGTTGCCCGACTTGGCCGCGTACGCGATCAGGATCCGGGCGTAGGCGGCGGTGACACCGACGTCCTGGCCCTTGCTGATGACCTCGACGTGCAGGCCGGTGTTGGGCTGCGGGTTGGACGGGTTCCAGGTGGTCGGCTGACCGGTCCACGCCATGTCCGACGGGATCGACCAGTTGGTGCCGAGGGTGGTGTTGGCGATCGCCCAGGGCACCCACTTGTCCAGCAGCGCCTTGGCCTTCGCGTTGCCGGTCTGCTGGTACAGCTCGGCGATGCGCTGCATCGACCAGGCCTGCATACCGAACCACTGGTTCGACGGCGGGTCGTTGTAGACCGGGTCGACGTCGTAGAACATGCCGTAGAAGGTGCTGGTCCCGGCCGGCGGCTGGGCGTAGCTACCGTCCCAGCTGTTCGTGGCGCCACCGGCGATGCCACCCTCGGCGGACTGCAGCCAGGTGTAGAACTCCAGCTGCCGCTCGAAGCTCTTGGTCCAGTCGGCGACCGCCGTCGACGACTGCGGCTTGAGCTCCGGGGTGTTGGTCAGCGCCCAGGCCGCGAACGGGTTCTGGTAGCCGAAGTGGTTGTGGCTGGAGCCGATCCGCCAGGACCAGTTCTGGCTGGCGTCGTACGCGCCGCCCCAGGCGTAGTACCAGGACAGCAGGTAGTGCGCCGAGTCCTTGCCGCTGCCGGCGGGGCAGGTGCTGGCCCCGACGCAGTTGCCGATCTTCTTGAAGTACTTGTCGAACATCGCGTACCGCAGGTAGTCGCCCATCTTGGCGGCCTTGGTGATGGTGGCCGCGACGTCGGCCTGCTTGTTCTGCGCCTTGGACCAGGTCAGCGCCCAGTACGCGGCCTGCACGGCGCGGGCGTCGGCGTCCGGGGCGTTGGTGTACTTCCACTGCTTGGCGGGGGCGCCGGTGTCCTTGACGAACAGGTCGAGGTAGCCGTACTGACCGCCGTGCTTGAAGGTGTCGCAGGAGGGCTGCGGGATGGTCTCCCACACCGACTCCTGGGTGCCCCGCTGGAAGGTGTTGATGTAGGCCGGCTTGGTGGTGCCGTCACCGCAGCGGCCGAAGCCGTAGGTGTTGTCGACGTCCATCAGCCAGTGCATGCCGTAGATGTCGCCGGTGCCGTAGGTGGACTGCAACTCCGAGCGCAGCGGGTCCTGACCGACCGGGACGTTCGGGTTCAGCGCCGACGGGTACTGGCTGGGCAGGTTGTACTCCGCGGCGTACTGCGGGGTGCCCGCGGAGCCGGCGGTCGGCTGGTCGGCGTGCGTGGGAATGATGTACTTCTCCATCACCGTCCAGGCGTTGTTGAACGGGGCCCAGTTCTGGGTGATGCCCGACGCGGGCGCCGTGCACGTGGTCAACAACGGCGCCGCCGCGCTGGTGCTGGCCGCCACCGCGTTGGCCGCCGGCCGGGAGATCGTGGTCAGCCGGGGCGAACTGGTCGAGATCGGCGACGGTTTCCGCCTGCCCGACCTGCTGGAGAGCACCGGCGCGCGGCTGCGCGAGGTGGGCACCACCAACCGCACCACAGTCGAGGACTACGCCGCCGCGCTCGGCCCGCAGACCGGTTTCGTGCTCAAGGTGCACCCGTCGAACTTCCGGATCACCGGCTTCACCTCCGCCGTCGGGGTACGGCAACTGGCCACGCTCGGGGTGCCGGTGGTCGCCGACATCGGCTCCGGGCTGCTCGGCGCGGACCCGCTGCTGCCCGACGAACCGGACGCGGCCAGCACCCTGCGAGCGGGCGCCACGCTGGTCACCGCCAGCGGCGACAAGCTGCTCGGTGGGCCGCAGGCCGGGCTGCTGCTCGGTGACGCCGAGGTGGTCGACCGGCTGCGACGTCACCCGCTGGCCCGGGCGCTGCGGGTGGACAAGCTCACCCTGGCCGCGCTCGCCGCCACCCTGCACCAACCGCACACACCGACCCACGCGGCGCTGCACGCCGAGCCGGGCACTCTGCGGGAACGGGTGGAGCGCCTGCGGGACCGCCTCGGCGCGGACGGCCGCAAGGCGGAGGTGGTGCCGGCCGTCGCGGTGGTCGGCGGGGGCGGCGCCCCCGGCGTGGAGTTGGACTCGTGGGCGTTGAGCCTGCCCGAGCGGTACGCGTTCCCGCTGCGCACCGGGAACCCGCCGGTCCTCGGGCGGGTGGTGCGCGGGCGACTCCTGCTCGACCTGCGCTGTGTGCCCGCCGACGCCGACGACGCCGTCCGCGCGGCAGTGCTGCGCGTACCCGGGGACGACTGAACGTGTTCGTCGTCGCGACCGCCGGGCACGTCGACCACGGCAAGTCGACACTGGTCCGGGCGTTGACCGGGATGGAACCCGACCGGTGGGCCGAGGAACGCCGCCGGGGGATGACCATCGACCTGGGTTTCGCCTGGACGACGCTGCCGTCCGGCGCCACCGTCGCCTTCGTCGACGTACCCGGGCACGAGCGGTTCGTGCCGAACATGCTCGCCGGGGTCGGCCCGGTCCCGGCAGCGCTGATCGTGGTGGCCGCCGACGAGGGCTGGATGCCGCAGTCCGCCGAGCACCTGGCCGCGCTCGACGCGCTCGGCGTCGCGTACGGCCTGCTCGCGGTGACCCGCGCGGACCTGGCCGATCCGG
This sequence comes from Micromonospora sp. NPDC047753, assembly GCF_040642735.1. Lineage (NCBI taxonomy): Bacteria > Bacillati > Actinomycetota > Actinomycetes > Micromonosporales > Micromonosporaceae > Micromonospora > Micromonospora sp. NPDC047753. Next base: position 9,593 of record NZ_JBEYSL010000165.1, read on the forward strand.
GGCCGGCGACGGCCCGCGCCCGCGCCGAGATCGCCGCGACCAGCCTCGGCGCGGTGCCGGCGGTGGCGGTCAGCGGCCTGACCGGCGCCGGCCTGCCGGAGCTGCGGGTCGCCCTGGACCGCCTCGCCGCCCAGTTGCCCGCGCCGGTCGTGGACGACCCGGTCCGGCTCTGGGTGGACCGCAGCTTCACGGTGCGGGGCAGCGGCACTGTCGTCACCGGGACCCTCGGCGGCGGCCGGCTGCGGGTCGGCGACGAACTGGAGCTGGCCGGCGCCGACGAACCGGTCCGGGTCCGCGGCCTGCACTGCCTGGGCGAGGCCCGCCCGGAGGCGGCGGCGGTCGCCCGGGTCGCGGTCAACCTGCGGGGTACGCCGCGCGACCGGCTCGGCCGGGGCGACGCGCTGCTCACCCCGGGCCGGTTTCACCACACCGACCTCGTCGACGTCCGGCTCGCCGGCGACCCGGCCGGCGACCTGCCGGCCACCCTCACGCTGCACGTCGGGTCGGCGGCGGTGCCGGTACGGGTGCGCCCACTCGGCCCGGACACCGTCCGGCTGCGGCTGGCCCGCCCGCTGCCGTTGCTGGTGGGTGACCGGGCGCTGCTGCGGGACCCGGGCCGCCACCACGTCAGCGGCGGGGTACGGGTGCTGGACGTGGCGCCGCCACCGCTGGGCCGACGGGGTGCGGCCGCCGCCCGCTCGCAGGTCCTCGCCGAGTTGGACGGTCGACCCGACCTGGCGGGGGAGCTGCGCCGTCGCCGACTGATCCGGACCGGCGCGTTGATCCGGATGGGTGTGCCGGTGCCTACCGGGCCCGGGCGGGACAGCCCGGCGTGGGCGGCGCCGGTGGCCGGTGACTGGCTGGCCGACCCCGCGCACTGGCGGCAGCTCGGCGAGCGGCTGACCGAGGAGGTCGCCCGGCACGCGCGGGAGCACCCGTTGGAGCCCGGAATGCCGGTGGACGCCCTGCGTCAGCGCCTCGCCCTGCCCGACCGGGTGCTGGTCGAGGCGCTGGTCCGGCCGCCGCTGCGGATCCACGCCGGTCGGGTCGGGGCGGCGAGCGCCAACGCGCTGCCCGAACCTGTGGCCCTGGCCGTGAGCCGGGTCCGCGCCGAGTACGGCGACCGGCCGTTCCGCGCCCCCGAAGCGGACCGCCTCGTCGACCTCGGCCTGGGCCCCCGGGAGATCGGCGCCGCGGTGCGGGCCGGTGCGCTGCTGCGGCTGGCCGACAATGTGGTGCTGCTGCCCGACGCGCTCGACGACGCGGTCCGGGTGTTGGCCGGGTTGCCGCAGCCGTTCACCCTCTCCGCGGCCCGGCAGGCGTTGGACACCACCCGCCGGGTGGCGGTGCCCCTGCTGGAACTGCTGGACCGGCGGGGCGCGACCCGCCGGCTGCCCGACGACGTCCGGATCGTCGTCACCTGAACGCGCGCCCCTGCGGGGCTGACAGGGTGGCGTCGGGATGCGACGGTGGGCTGATGGTCGAGGTGATGGCGTCCCGGGCGCGGCCGTTCGGTGGCCGCTGGCGGGAGATCGTCTCGGTGGCGCTGCGCTGGGGGCTGCCGGTGCTGTGGGTGCTGTGGGCCGGTCTGGCGTGGTGGGTCGAGCCCCGCGCGTCGACCGAGGCCCAGCTCGACCGGGATCTCGCGGCCGGCCGGGTGGTGAGCTACCAGCGGGCGAACGGCTGGGCCGACGACGGCGCGTACTGGGGGAGCCGGCCGCGTGTGCAGTACGCGGCCGACGGGGGGATGCTGACCTGGACCGTGTCGAACGGCCAGAACCGGTACGCCGCTGGGGCGCCGTTCGCCTCGGACTCGTCCACCGTCGGGCCGGACTCGTCGGCGAGCACCGGGTGGGACGCGCGGCGTGCCGCGGTCGACGATTCGTGGCAGGCCGGGGGCGGCACCGCGCAGCGGATCGGGAACGCCGCGGCTCTGCTCGCGGGTGTGCTGACCGTGCTCTGGCTGGGCCGCTTGATCGGCGGCGCGCCGCCGCTGGTCGGCACCCGGTGGTTCTGGTTCTGGGTCGGCCTCCTGCCGTTCGGGACTGGTGTGCTGGCCTGGACCTACCGGGAGCTGTGGAGACCACCGCCGGTGCCGGTGCCTGACCGGGGCTCGGGGTGGCGTGGGTTCGGCTGGCTGATCCTCGCCGCGGTCGGCATCAGCCTCCTGGTGTCCGTTGCCCGCATCGTGTTCGGGACGACGGTGGTGCCGGGCTGAGCCGGCGATGCCGGGCCAACCGGCCCCGAGGTCGGCGATGGTCACCTACGGTGACGCCATGGACCCTTCGGCGGTCTGGCGGGACCGGCAGCACAAGTGGCGGATCGAGGCGTACCGGGCGCCGGACCTCCGTTTCGCCATCTACGCCACCAACGGCCCCACCGAGTCGGTGCCGCTGTGGCTGTTCGGCATGTCGGCCCTGGCCCGGTGGCTGATGACCCACGCCATCTCGCTGGACGACCTGGAGGTCGACTGAGCGGGGGCGCGGTCGCAAACACCGCCCACGCCGCGCCCCGCTGCGGTTGAGTGACGTCAGGCGGCGGACGGGGGCACGCGATGGGCAGTCAGCTCGGGCAGTTGGCGTTGGTGGCCGTGCTGGTGCTGGTCAACGCCGCGCTCTCCGGCAGCGAGATGGCGCTGGTGACCCTGCGGGAGGGGCAGTTGCGGCGGCTGGGCCGGCGCAGCCGCGCCGGTGACCGGTTGGTGCAGCTGTCCCGGGACCCGAACCGCTACCTGGCCACGATTCAGCTCGGCATCACCCTGGCGGGGTTCCTGGCCTCGGCGGCGGCCGCGGTGTCGTTGGCCTCTCCGCTGGTCGGGCCGTTGGGTTTCCTCGGCGCGGCGGCGCGTCCCGCCGCGGTTCTGCTGGTGACCGTGCTGCTGACCTTCGTCACGCTGGTGCTCGGTGAGCTGGCCCCGAAGCGGCTGGCCATGCAGCGGGCCGAGCGTTGGGCGCTGCTGAGCGCCGGCCCGTTGGATCTGTTGGCTCGGGTGTCCCGGCCGGCGGTGTGGCTGCTCAGCCGGGCCACCGACGCGGTCGTCCGGCTCGCCGGTGGTGACCCGCGGGCCAACCGGGAGGAGATGACCGAGGAGGAGTTGCGGGAGATGCTGGCCAGCCAGCGCGGCCTGTCGGCCCAGCAGCGGGAGATCCTGACCGGCGCGTTCGACATCGCCGGCCGGACGCTGCGGGAGATCCTGGTCGCTCGGCGGGAGGTGACGACGCTGCCCGCCGGTCTGGCCGCCGACGAGGGCGTCCGGCGGCTCGCCGCTACCGGGGGAGGAGAGATTCCAACTCCACCAGCTCGGGCAGCCGGCCGAGCAGTGGCGCGGGCAGTGGTGGGGTCGGCTCCCGACCGGCGGCGAC
>NZ_JBEYSL010000166.1:0-12946 GCF_040642735.1 Micromonospora sp. NPDC047753
CTCCTCGTGCCGCCGCCGCGAGTAGTGCTCCATCTCGCGGCGGATGATGCCGCCCTTGGGGTGGAAGACCGCCAGGCCGGAGCCGATCTCGTCGGCCAGACCGGCGGAGACGGCGGCCACGGCGGCGGCGACCAGCACACCGACGAGCAGGCGACGGTCGGCGGCGGGCCGCGCGCTGACGGGCTCTTCCTGTGCCGCCGGCACGCTGTCGGCCGGGGTGCTGCCGGCCGGGGCACGGCGGCGGGCGCGCAGCACGGCCACGACCGCGAGCACCACACAGGCCACCAGCCAGATCCGGAAGGTGACCGACGGACGCAGGTCACCCAGGAAGGCCAGGTGATAGAGCACGGTGAAGAGCGCGAACGCGATCACCGCGCCGTCGGTGAGCACCGCCGGGGCGACTGCCACCAGCGCGCGTACCCGGGACAGCCCGCCTTGGGCGTCGGCGGGTCGGGATGCCTGCCCGGGCCGCGGCGTCGGATCCGGTTCGGCGGGCGCTACGGCGATGCTGTCGACGTTGGCCACGGGCGTCCTTACTCGTCAGGCGGATGAGGGGCATCGGCACGGTGCCGGCCGGGTGTCAAGGGGGCAGCGTAGCGGAGTCGGGCAGGGAGACCGGTGCTGCCGGCGGCCGGGTGTCGGAGGGCTGGTCACCCCGCCATCGGGGCCGCCCGGGGGCGGGGCAGCACGCTGTCGGCGCCGAGCCCGGCCGCCACGGATTCGACGAGGTTGTCGAGGTAGTCGTCGGTGAGTGGGAGACGGGCGATGGCGAGCCGCCAGTAGAGCGGCCCGACGATGAGGTCGATCGCGGCGTCCAACTCGGTGTCGGCGGGCAGCTCGCCACGCTGCACGGCACGGGTGACCAGCTGACCGCCGATCTCCTGCTGCCGGGCGTGCAGCACCTGACGCAGGGTCGCGTCGATGCTGGGGTTGCGGGCGGCCTCCGCCAGGAGATCCGGAATGATCTGCGACGCCAGTGGGTGGCGCAGCGCGTGCGCCACCGCCTGGAACAGCAGCGCGAGGTCACCGCGCAGCGTGCCGGTGTCGAGTGCGGGGAGCTTGCCATGGGCCGCGGCGGCGACGACCTCCAGCACCAGGTCGAGCTTCGAGCTCCACCGTCGGTAGATTGCCGTCTTGCTGACGCCGGCCCGCCGGGCCACCGCCTCGATGGAGAGCCGGCCGTAGCCGACCGCGGCGAGCTCCTGCATCAGCGCCCGCCGGATCGCCGTGGTGATCTCGTCGCGCAGCACCGCCGCGCCGGCCGGCGCCCGCCTCTTCTCGGTGGTCATCGAGGGCTCTTATCGCAGGTCACGCCGGACAGCGTAGCGCAACGACGGTACGGTTGCGTCCCGACGTGTTTCGGACTACTGTCCACGCAGCGACGAGGCGGCGCCCCGCGCAAATTTCCCACTAGGATTCGATCGTCGCGAGCAACCCCCGTCTGCACGAAAGATCGGAGCGCCATTTCCATGGCCACCACCGCGCTGGTCGACCCCGACACGGGCCTGACCCAGGCGCAGCTGGCCGCTCGGCACGGGCTACGGGTCGCCGGTGAGCGTCCCAGCCTCGTCGAGTACAGCCGCCGACTCTGGGCCTACCGGCACTTCATCGCCGCGTACGCCAATGCCAAGCTCGTCGCCTCGTACAGCAACGCCAAGCTGGGTCAGCTCTGGCAGGTGCTCACCCCGCTGACCAACGCGGCGGTCTACTACCTGATCTTCGGGGTGGTGCTCGCACAGAACAGCATCCCGAACTTCATCGCCTACCTGACCACCGGGTTGTTCATCTTCAACTTCACCCAGAGCGCGGTCCTGGCCGGCACCCAGTCGATCAGCAGCAACCTGGGGCTGATCCGGGCGCTGCACTTCCCCCGGGCCAGCCTGCCGCTGTCCACCACGATCACCCAGTTCCAGCAACTGCTGGCCTCGATGGTGGTCCTGGTCGGCATCGTGCTCGCCACCGGCGAACCGCTCACCTGGGAATGGTTGCTGCTGGTGCCGGCCCTGCTGCTGCAGGCGGTGTTCAACGCCGGCGTCGTGCTGCTGGTGGCCCGGCTGGGCTCCAAGTCGAGCGACCTGAAGCAGGTCATGCCGTTCATCATGCGGACCTGGATGTACGGCTCCGGCGTCCTCTACAGCGTCACCCTCTTCGACCGGCTGCCCGGCTGGGCGACGACCCTCGTGCAGTACAACCCGCTGCTCGTCTACATCGAGCTGGCGCGCTACGCGCTGCTCGAGGAGGCACCGCTGCTCAACGAGTCGCTGACCCAGCTCTGGCTGGTCGGCGCCGGTTGGGCGCTGGTGGCCGGCATCGGCGGTTTCATCTACTTCTGGCGCGGCGAACAGGAGTACGGCCGTGGTTGAGCACTTCGACGCCCCCATCGAGGCGAGCGCGACGATGACCCGGACCCAGGAGCGCATCCCGACAGTGGTCGTGGACGACGCGCACATCATCTACCGGGTGCACCAGGGCGCCGCCGGTGGCACCACGCCGGTTGCCGCGCTGCGCCGGCTGGTCAAGCGCACCCACGCGCCGAACGTCCGGGAGGTGCACGCGGTCAAAGGCGTCTCGTTCACCGCGTACCGGGGCGAGGCGATCGGGCTGATCGGCAGCAACGGCTCCGGCAAGTCCACCATCCTGCGGGCCATCGCCGGCCTGCTGCCGGTGAACCGGGGCGCCATCCACACCCAGGGTCAGCCGTCGCTGCTGGGCGTCAACGCCGCCCTGCTCAACGACCTCTCCGGGGAGCGCAACGTCGTCCTCGGGTGCCTGGCCATGGGCATGCACCCCGACGACGTGGCCAAGCAGGCCGCGGGGATCATCGACTTCTCCGGGATCAACGAGCGGGGTGACTTCGCCAGCCTGCCGATGCGGACGTACTCGTCGGGCATGGCGGCCCGGCTGCGGTTCTCCATCGCCGCCGCCAAGAAGCACGACGTGCTGCTCATCGACGAGGCGCTCGCCACCGGCGACAAGGGCTTCCGCAAGCGCAGCGAGCAGCGGGTGCGGGAGCTGCGGGAGGGCGCGGGGACTGTGTTCCTGGTCAGCCACCAGCTCTCCTCCGTCCGGGACACCTGCGAACGGACGATCTGGCTGGAATCGGGTGTCATCCGGATGGACGGCCCCACCGACGAGGTCATCCGGGCGTACGAGGCGTACGCGAACAGCAAGTAGAGTTCCGGCGAACGTCCGGCATCGACACGGCGCCTGAGGACCGCGTCGCCCGCGTTGGGGCGACGCGGTCCGCGCGTTAAGGTTCATTCCGTCGCCGCTCGGGCGGAACCTTCCGTTAACGCATCCCTGAGAGTGAGGATCCGGCAATGACGCAGGACCAGACCCCTGGCCCGGACGCCGAAGCGGGAACCCCGACGCCGTGGCGGCCCTCGCGGACAGTGGCGGTGGTTCTGGCCGGCGGCACCGGGACCCGGCTGGGCCTCGGCATCCCGAAGCAGCTGCTGAAGATCGCCGGTAAGCCGATCATCGAGCACACCCTGACGGTCTTCGAGGCGGCACCGGAGATCGACGAGATCATCGTGCTGATGGCCACCGGCCACGTCGAGGACGCCCAGCAGATCGTCGAGAAAGCCGGCCTGCGCAAGGTCACCAAGGTGATCGAGGGCGGTGACACCCGCAACGCCACCACCCGGATCGCCCTGGACGCGGTCGGCCCGGAAGACTGCAACATCCTCTTCCACGACGCGGTACGCCCGCTGCTCAGCGGCCGGATCGTGCGCGAGTGCGTCAACGCGCTCTGGAGCTACGACGCCGTGGACGTGGCCATCCCCTCCGCGGACACGATCATCCAGGTCGACGAGAACGACTGCATCACCGACATCCCGGTGCGCTCCCGGCTGCGCCGTGGTCAGACCCCGCAGGCGTTCCGCTCCCCCACGATCCGGGCGGCGTACCAGATCGCCGAGGACGACCCGGACTTCGCCGCCACCGACGACTGCGGCGTGGTGCTGCGCTACCTTCCCGGCACCCCGATCAAGGTGATCGACGGTTCGGACGAGAACATCAAGGTCACCCACCCGGTCGACGTGCACCTGGCGGACAAGCTCTTCCAGCTCGCCGCCGCGCAGGCCCCCCGGCTGACCGACCACCGCAGCTACAGCGAGGAGCTGACCGGCCGGACCATCGTGGTGTTCGGCGGCAGCTACGGCATCGGCCACGAGTTGACCGAGCTGGCCCGTCGCTACGGCGCCCAGGTCTTCCCGTTCAGCCGTTCCAGCACGGGCACCCACGTGGAGCGGGCCGAGGACGTCGAGGCCGCGCTGACGACCGCCTTCCAGGCCACCGGCCGGATCGACCACGTGGTGGTCACCGCCGGCATCCTGGAGAAGGGCGCCCTCGCCGAGATGGACGAGGAGACCATGGACCGGCTGCTCCAGGTCAACTTCGTCGGCCCGGTGACCATCGCCCGCCAGGCCCTCCCGTACCTCCAGCAGACCAAGGGCCAGTTGCTGCTCTACACCTCCAGCTCCTACACCCGGGGCCGGGCCCGCTACGCGCTCTACTCGGCCACCAAGGCCGCCCTGGTCAACCTCACCCAGGCGCTCGCCGACGAGTGGGCCGACGTGGGCGTCCGCGTCAACTGCATCAACCCGGAGCGCACCGCCACCCCGATGCGGACGCGGGCCTTCGGCGAGGAGCCGGAGCACACCCTGCTCGCCGCTGAGGCCGTCGCCCAGTCGTCGCTGGACGTGCTGATCTCCGACCTGACCGGTCAGGTGATCGACGTACGCCGGGCACCCGGTGACGGGCCCACGCCGAGCGTGCCGGCACAGTCCGGGCCGGGTCGGGTCGAGGCACCGGCCGGCGCGACGTCCGCCAACTGACGCCGACGGCTGCGGAACCACGAACGGAGCGACATGCGCGGCGACCTGGTCCGAAAGCTGGCCGCCCGGTGCCTGACCACCGGATTGGCCGTGCTGGCCTTCGTCGTGCTGGCTTTGACCGGCGCGACCGGCTGGGGGCTGGCGTTGGCAGTCGCCGCGCTGGCCGCCTCGGCCGCCGAGCAGCGGATCCGGCCCGGCGCCGACCTGGTGGCGGAGACCGCGTTGATCGCCGCGGCGATCCTGGTCGGTTACTCCCGGCGGCTGGACGACGGGCTCGACCTCGCGCTGGTCGCCACCGGGCTGGTCCTGCTGGGTCTGGTGCTGCTGGTGGGGCCGCTGCGCACCGCCGGCGGTCTGGAGATCCGGACGGCCAACCTGCCGGTTCGCGCCTGGACGCCGCTGATCGCCGACCGGCTCGGCACGGCCCTGCTCGGGCTGCTCGCCGCCCTGGCGCTCGCCGCCGCGCTCGCCCTGCCGGCCGGTGTGGCCCTGGCCGCCAGCCTGCTGGTCGGGGCGGGCGCCGGTGCGGTCGCGCTGGACCTGGCCCGGCGACGGTTCCGGCCACGCGCAGGTGGCGGGTCGGTGGCCGCCGCGCTGCGCCGGCACCAGCCGGAGTTCCTGCTCTACTTCTCCGCGCCTCCCGGCTCGGAATACCAGGTCACCATGTGGCTGCCGTACCTGGAACGGATCGGCCGACCGTTCCTGGTCGTGCTGCGTGAGCCGGAGTTCCTGGCCCCGATCGCGGCGGCCACCGACGCGCCGGTGGTCTACTGCCCCACCCTGGCGGCGATGGACCAGGCGTTGGTGCCGAGCCTACGGGCGGCGTTCTACGTCAACCACGGTGCGAAGAACAGCCACTGCGTCCGCTTCACCCAGCTCACCCACATCCAGCTGCACCACGGCGACAGCGACAAGGCGCCGAGCGCCAACCCGGTGTCGGGGATCTTCGACCGGATCTTCGTGGCCGGGCAGGCGGCGATCGACAGGTACGCCCGCGCCGGAGTGCAGATCCCGGCCGACAAGTTCGTCGTGGTGGGTCGTCCACAGGTCGAGTCGATCGAGGTGCGCCCGGAGCCCGCACGAGGGTTGGCGCACCCGACGGTGCTCTACACGCCGACCTGGACCGGGCACCACGCCGACGCCGACTACTGCTCGCTACCGGTGGCCGAAGGCCTGCTGCGCCGACTGTTGGAACGCGGCGCGACGGTGATCCTGCGAGCCCACCCGTACACCACGCAGAACCCGGCCTCGGCCCGGCAACTGGGCCGCCTGACCGAACTGCTCGTCGCTGACCGGGCCCGCACCGGCCGTCAGCACATGGTCGGCGCGGCGGCTCGGGAGCTGAGCCTGACCGAGTGCGTCAACTCCGCCGACGCGCTGGTCTCCGACGTGTCCGGAGTGATCTCGGACTTCCTCTACTCCGGCAAGCCGTACGCGGTCACCGACATGGGCGACGAGGGCGACCGGTTCGTGGAGCGGTTCCCGCTGGCCGGGTCGGGTTACGTGCTGCGTCGGGACATGTCCAACGTGGACGAGGTGCTGACCGCCCTGCTGGACACCGACCCGCTGGCCGAGGCCCGCTGGGCCACCCGCCGCCGCTACCTGGGTGACTTCCCGGCCGAGTCGTACGCCGAGGCGTTCCTGGCCGCCGCCCGCCGGGAGCTGGCGCCGGCCGAGACGCTCACCGCGACCGCACCGGCATAGCCGCTCAGCGGTACGGGTCCAGCAGCGCCAGCACCGCCGCCGGGTCCTCCACGTGCGCGTTGTGTCCGAGACCGGGCAGCGTGGCGACCGGTACGCCGTACTCCTTGAGCTGTTCGTCGGTGACCATCGGGTCGTTCTCCCCGCGCGCCAGCACCACCGGCACGTCGGTCGCCGCCAGCAGCGCGGCCAGATCGGGCTCGCCGACGGCGAAGGCGGCCGGGTCCATGGCGAGGCGCCACCGGCCGTCGACCTGGCGCAGCCCGGCTTCCACCACCGGGTGGTCCGGCGGGACCAGACCGGTGAGCCCGGCGACCCGCAGGTAGCGGCGAGCCGCCTCGGTGCGGGTGGCGAACCAGCTCACCGGTCGGACGGCGACCTCGGCGGCGCGGGTCAGCTCGGCGGGTGACCAGAGTGCCTTGATGCCCAGCCCGACCACGGCGTCCACCGGCGTTCCGGCGTCGCGGGCGGCCAGCGCCAGGCCGACCACCCCACCCAGCGAATGCCCGAGCACGACCAGCCGGTCGTCGGGGACGAGGGCCCGCGCGATCTGCTGAGCGAAGCCCGCGAAGGAGTACGAGGGCAGCGGCGACGCCCAGCCGTGGCCGGCGAGGTCCGGTGCCAGCCACCGCCCGGGCCAGTGCTGCTCAAGGTACGGGGCCCAGGGCAACCACACGTCCCCGGTCGTTCCCATGCCGTGCAGCAGCAGCAGGACCGGCCCGCGGCCGGTGTGACCACCCGTTTCATCCACCACGGCCGCAGTCTCCCACGGTTCACGGTCGGGTACGAGGGCCGTCGATGGCGGGCCGGGCGGACAAACGCCGCGGGCGCCGGCCCCTTGTGGGAGACGGCGCCCGCGGCGGTCAGGGTGCCCGGGTCAGGCGGAGTAGCCCCGGCTGGTGATCCAGTTGGCCAGGTCGATCGTGGTGATCCAGTACGACGGGTCGGCCGGGTTCGCCGAGTCGGCGATCCGCACGGTGCGACCGTTGTCCTTGTAGCCCACCACGGCGATGTAGTGCCCACCGCCGTAGGAGTGCCACCCGCCGTTGGTGTCGACGGCGTCCCCGACGACGTTGGCCACCACGCCCCGGCCGTCGGTGACGGCCTTCACCACGTCGGCCTGGAGCCGGTCCATCTGGGCCGGGCTGGGCGCACCGGGGAACATCCGGGTCCGGTACGGGGAGCCCTTCACCTCGGCGTTGAGCACCCGGGTGGTGTCCTCGGCCGAGTTGGTTCCCATCTCGGTGGTGCCCAGCTCGGCGCCGAGCTCCTCCTGGGTGCGGTCGATGCCGGCGGCGCTGAGCGCGTTCCGGGTGGCCGCCGGGCCGCAGTTGTAGTAGGTGTTCTGCGCCTCGTAGTCGTAGTCGAGCACCTTCGTCGCGGGGGGCTTCGGCGGCGTCGGCTTACGGGTGAGGTCGGGGTTGCTCTTGGCCTTGGCGGCGGGCGACGCGGCGCTGGTGGCCGGGGCGGCCGTGGTCGGCGCGGCGCTGGCCGAGGGGGACGCGTCCCGAGCCTCACCGCGGGAGGCGGCGACGTCGCTGCGCATCTCGGCGACGGTGGTCGCGGTGCGCTGGCCGGCCGGGGCGTCGTCGGCAGTGGTGAGCAGGGCGCCGGTGGTGGTGGCGATCGCGAGGGCTGCGGCGGAGGCGGCGACGATCTGGTACGGGCGCTCGGTGGCGAGGCGACGGAGCTGGCGCTGCAGGGTGTGCTTCACGGGGTCCTCCACGGATCGGGGGGAGAGCGGCACACCGGGGCCGGACCGGTATCCGGGCAGGCGCCAGCGCGCGGACCGTGGTCCGCGGGTGTGAACCGCTCAGGGGAACGCCCGGATCGGCCGGGCGGGAAAGGCGATGACCCGGGGGTCAGCTCACCGTCACGCGACGAATGAGCGGGTGCACCGCCGCGCCGTGGAGGCGAGGGAACAACCGAGGGGTGGAAAGGTGCTGCACGAGGATGGGACTCCTTCCGACACCGCCTACCGGGTTAGCTGACGGATTCGGGCGGGAAGACGCCCTACCGCGGGCCGTGGCTCGCGGATTCACCCCGGACTTACTGGTGGGTCCCCGGTTCGTTGATCACGATTAAGCGGGTCGATGCGGCGTCGCGTCTTGCGATCGGTTACCGCACCGGACGGGACGACACTACTGGCGTCTCAACGCCCTGCCAAGCCAGGTTCACCTGCGTAAACCCCAATTGGCGCCACAATTTCTGCGCGTAATGCCGATGATGTGACTCGATGGGACAACCAGTTACGGCGACGCCTACGGGCGACAACCGGACAGGCCGCAAAGAACGCGGCCACAATCGCGGGAACAATCCCGTCGATCGCGCCGGACGTCCGATTTTGCGATTGGGTGACCGGCCTCACATAACGGATTGGGCTCAACCCACCCGGGCCGGGCGCCACAGTGCCACGACGGCGGGACGCAACGCCCCGGCGACCGTGCGGCGGGCGGGGACCGGGGTCGGGCGGAGCCGGGCCGCCGCCGCGTACGCCTCCTCGGCGAGGGCACGGGCCGACTCGGCGGCCAACTCCGCGTCGCGCCAGGCGACCCGCTCACGATCGGCGGCCACCTGGTAGTCGGTCGACCGCGCATCCCGGATCACCCGGCTGATCAGCACCTCCTGCTCGACCGGGTGTCGCCGGGGATCCCAGCCGCGCCGGTGCCCGAACACGTCGCCGAGCTGCGCCATGGTCAGGTCGCCCCGCCAGTACGCCGCCATCGCCGCCCGGTGCAGATAACGTTCCCGGGCGGCGTACTCGGCGGGGGTGTGCGGGGTCTGCGGGGTGGGCAGTGCCCCCGCGCCAGCGAAGCGACGCGCGGCGGCGTCCGCCTCGTCGTACCCGATCCAGGCCTGCTCCAGCTGTTCCTGAGCGGCCAGCCAGGCGGCACGCCGCCGCTTGGCCGTGGTGGCCGCGCGGGCCGCGGCAACGGCCACCTCCTCGGCGTAGCGGCGCCTGTCGACGGCCTCGGCGGCGGCCAACTCCTGGGCAGTGGGCCCGGCCGGGACCGGGTCGCCAGTCGGCCGGGCCCGTTCGGGGCGGGCGGCCAGCACGGTGAGCAGGCCCAGCGTCAGCAGGAACAGCGTCGACCAGATGGCGGCGGCCCGCGGCACCTCGGTCACGAACTGGTAGAAGACGACGGTCTCCATGGTCGGCACCTCGGGGAGAGAGCAGTGCGATGGAAAGCCGCGCCGACCAGCGGGCCACGGCGGGCTACGGGTCGGCGGGTCAGGGAGCGGGTGGGTCGACAGGGCGCGGCGGCGGGACGGTCGTCCCGGTGGCTCAGCGCCCGGGTGGGGCCCGGGAAGCCCGACCGCTCGCACGGTCGGCGAGGAGCAGCCGGTCAGATTCGGCCGCGCTGGCCGGCGGCACGCCGGCCGCGATGGTGCCCTGATCGCCGGGGAGCGCCACCGGCGCGTCGACCGACCAGGTCGGGACCGACTCCTCGGTGGCTTTCGCCGGGGCCGGACGGGCTGCGCTGTGTGCCCCCGACCCGATGGCGTCGGCACCATCGTCGCCCTGCGCACGGCCGGCGTTGATGACGGTTGACCCCGTTGGCGCGGCGTGTCGGCAGGAGGCCGCCAGCGAACCGGCGACAGTGGTCGGCACCACGCTCGACGTGGGCCCCGTGCCGGGCGTCGACGTGGCGGCCGTGGCCGGGCCTGCGCCGAGCGCCAGGGCCGCGACGACGGCGAGGCTGGTCAGCACCCGAGTCGCCCAGCGCGCCACCCACCACAGCGGACAGGTGAACGCGACCGGAAGCACGTCCCCACGCTACGCCTCGCGCCGACCCGGGCGCATCGACCACGGGCGTGTCGGATCACGCCGCGCCGACCCCTTTGACCAGGGTGGACGCCGTCAGCGCAGGTCGACGTACGGTGATCGACCGCCGGCCTGACCGACCTCGCGGGCAGGTCCGTCGACCTCGCCGCGGGCGATGCTCGCGGGGTCTCGCGCGTCGTCGTCGCCGGCCGTGCGTTGTCGCGGGACGGGTGCTGGACGATCCGCGCGGCGCGGCGCGAGCCGGCGCATCATCGGGGTTTCGACGAAGCGGTGCAGCAACCCGGCGAGGATCAGGTTCGCCGCCAGGAAACCGAGCACCACGGCCGGGCCACGCCAGCCTCCGAAGCCGATCCCCCAGGTTCCGCTCCAACGCAGCACGCTCGTCATCACCAGCACGTGCACCAGGTAGAAGGCGAACGAGACCTCACCGAGCCAGACCAGCGGCCGGGACCGCCACGGCGAGCGCCGACCCCGCACGTCCGCGTCCGCGGCGGCGGTGATCACCAACAGGTACGCGACCGCGAGCAGCGTGGTCCACAGCTCGGCGCGGATCCACTGCGCGGCCACCACCCAGGTGACCAGGAAGATCCCGCTGGCCACTGTCAGTTTGGGACCGCGCCAGAGCCCCCGGCGCATCAACTCGGCCGCCACCGCGCCCAACCAGAACTCCAGCGACCGCACCGGCGGGAAGATCTGGGTGAACCACCAGCGGCTCACCTCCGGCACCAACTCCTGCGCCGGCCAGAGGGCGAGGATCAGCAGCGGCAGCGCGACGATCAGCGCCCAGAGCAGCTTCGGCCGGGCCCGGCGCAGCAGCGGCAGCGCCAGCGGCAGGCAGAGGTAGAAGAAGAACTCGCAGGACAGCGACCAGCTGACGGTGTTGATGCTGTAGAACCAGCCCGGGCGGGGGTCCCACGCCTGCAACAGCAGCAGGTTCTCCAACGCCGCCGCCGGCAGGACCGGGTCGGCGAACCACCAGGCGACCACCAGCGTCGCCACGAACAGCACCAGGTGGTTCGGGTAGATCTTGGCGATCCGTCGCCGCCAGAACGTACGCCGCGAGTCGCCCTCGCGGGCCGACCAGACCAGCACGAAACCGCTGAGGATGAAGAAGAACTGCACCCCGGAGAGACCGAGGGTGAACAGCGCGTCGATGACGGCCTTGTAGTCCGGCTCGGCGATGATCCGCATGGTGCCGGCGTGGAAGCCGAAGACCAGCAGAGCGGCGATCCACCGCAGCCCGGTCAGCGAGGGCAGCCGGGGCGGGGCCGGTGCGGGCCGGGCGGCCGACGTCGCGGCGACGCTCGTCATGCCGGGATCCCGGCGCTCGGCAGGGTCACCAGCACTGTCGTAGCCTCCTCGGCGCGGCGTCGGACGGCGCGACGGCGACGCCCACGACGACCCGGCAGGGCCGCACCGAGGCACCCTACCGGGTCACTCCCGGGTGAACCGGACGCATCCCACCCGCCCCACGAGGCCGCGCTCCCCGGGCCGGAAACCGCCCACCGGCTCGGCGTTAACCTCCCGCTGGGCGGGAGTTCAGAGAGTCCACCATCGGCGGCAACGTCAGGTTCCGGGGCCGGTCACCCGGGTCGTCGAAGGTGGCGGACGTGGTCAATGAGCCGACGCACGCACCGCTGCTGAGCATCGTCGTGCCCGTGTACGGCGTCGAGGCGTACCTGTACCAGTGCCTCGAGTCGATCCGGGCCGACATCCCGGCGAGCGAGTCGGACGCGGTCGAGCTGATCGCCGTCGACGACGCCTCCCCGGACGGCTGCGGTGACATGCTCCGCTCGTACGCGGTCAGCCGCGACGGCGTGCGCGTCGTGCACCTGAGCAGCAACGTGGGTCTGGGGCTGGCCCGCAACGCCGGGCTCGACGTGGCCAACGGCCGGTACGTCTGGTTCGTCGACAGCGACGACTGGTTGCCACCGGGCACGATCGCCGCGGTGCTGGACCGGCTGCGCCAGCACCAGCCCGACGTGCTGATGCTCGACCATCTGCGGGTGCACGAGGACGGCCGGCGGGAGGTCGACGCGAGCAGCCCGCTGCTGCGCGGGATCACCGGCGTGACCCGGTTGGCCGACCAGCCGCAACTGCTGCGGGTGCAGCACACCGCCTGGAACAAGGTGGTCCGCCGGGACTTCATGGACGAGCTGGAGCTGCGGTTCTTCCCCGGCTGGTACGAGGACATCCCGTTCAGCCACCCCCTGCTGATCGGGGCCGAGAAGATCTCCGTGCTGGACCGGGTCTGCTACCTGTACCGCCAGGGCCGCCAGGGCGCGATCACCTCCACCCGCAGCGGCCGGCACTTCGACGCCTTCGCCCAGTACGAGCGGCTGATGGACTGGGTCGCCCGGAAGCACCCGGACGAGCGGTTGCAGGCCGAGCTGTTCGAGCTGATGATCAGCCACTACCTGGTGGTGGTGGGCAACGATGGCCGGCTGCACCCACACCTGCGGCGCGGCTTCTTCCACCGGGCCGCCGCGCACTACCGTCGCTACCTGCCCACCGGCGGCTACCCGCTGCCATCGGGCGTGACCGGGCTCAAGCACCGCCTCGTCGGGCGGGGTGACTGGGTGGCGTACTCGGCGCTGCGCCAGGCCCACCGGGTCGCTGG
>NZ_JBEYSL010000167.1:0-12893 GCF_040642735.1 Micromonospora sp. NPDC047753
TCGCGGGCGAGCAGGTCGGCGACGTACCGGGACAGTGCGAGGACCCGGGCCAGGCCGGGCGCCACCGACCAGCGGTTACCGCCGGTGGCGGGGTAGCTGACTCCGATGACGGGCGCGGAACTGGGTCGGACCTCGGCGGCCACGGTCGGCAGACCGACGGATGTCGCCGGTCCACCGGGCGGCGGCCCGGCGATGACCGGGTCGGTGGCGGGTTGCCCGGCGGCGGGCAGGCCGCACCCGGTGAGCAGCGCCACCACCAGCAGTGACGCCATCGAAGCGGGACCCCACCGGCGGGTAACCTTCGTCGACATGTCTCTCCCCTCGCGCGTCGCTCGGCGGCGGCGCGGAGGAGAAGACGGGTGACAGTGGCGAAAAGTTGATGTGACCCAGCGCTCAACCTTTTGCCGACCTCGCCCGTCTCTAGCTCTGTGGCACGGGGAGGGTTCGCGGTGGCGCGGGGTGACGCCGATTTCGTCGAGTTCGCGCGGGCGGCTTCCGCGCGACTGGTGCACGCCGCGTTCCTGATGACCGGTGACCACCACCAGGCCGAGGACGCCGCGCAGACCGCGCTGGTGCGCACCTACGCGTCATGGTCGCGCATCCACGACGACGACGCCTACGGGTACGCCCGCCGCACGTTGGTCAACCATCTGGTCGACGGGTGGCGACGGCCGATGCGGGAGTACCCGACCGACGAGGTGCCGGAGCAACGGCGTGGCGACGTGGCAGACGACGTGGCCACCCGGCGCTGGTTGATCACCATCCTCGGCGCGCTCAGCCCGCGGGAGCGCGCCATCGTCGTCCTGCGCTACTACTTCGACCTGCCCGAGGCGCAGGTGGCCCGGGAACTCTCCGTATCCGTCGGTACGGTCAAGAGCACCAGCTCGCGAGCCTTGGAGAAGTTGCGCACCGCCGCGCCCCGCACGGCCGACGAGAGGGCGCGCCGATGAGCGAGCTGGAAAGGCTCCGCGACGCCATGCGGGCGACCGAGCGCCCCGACGCCGTGCTCGATCTGGCCACCGTGATGCGCGAGGGACGTCGGCTGCGTACCCGTCGACGCGTCGCCGGAGCCGGGGCGGCGACGCTCGCTACCGGCCTGGCCGCCGTGGTCGTCGTGGTGGCTGTCGGCGCGTCCGGGCCGGGCGATCCGGCGCCGACCGAGCTCCCGCAGCCGGTCGCCGTCGCTCCACCGTCGGTCGGTGTCTCGCCGTGGGCGGAGAAGTCGCCGGGCTCCACGCCACCGCCGACGGTGGGCCGCGACGTGCCGCAGCCGAAGCCGATGGGCCAGATCGTGGACTCCCAGGTGCGGCACGGCGCCGACCGGCGGGTCTACTACTTCGTGTCGGTGTCCGTGCCCGGCGAACCCAAGGTGTCGATCGGTCTGGCCGCCGGTCGCCAGGCTCTGGACGGATCGCTGACCACGGACATCCTGGTCAACGACGTCCGCGGCAGTGACCGCAGCGCCGGGTTCCACCAGATCGGCTACGACGAGGGCGCTGCCGCGCCGGTGCCCACCTTCGGCTACTTCGTCGGCCCCGCCAACCGGATCATCGGCACGGTCGACGATCGGCAGGTCGACGCCCGAGTGGTGCCATGGAGTGCCGACAAGCAGGTGGTGATCTTCTGGTTCGACCCGGCGCAGCTCAGTCCGGGGGAGCGGCTGGACGGCATCGTCGCCCACGACGCCAGCGGCCGCCGACTCTGACGCGCTGCTGCCGCTCAGGCCAGCCGACGCTCGATGGTCACCGTCGTCCCCTCGGCGGTGGAGACCAGCCGCACGTCACCGTAGGCGTTCATCAGCAGCGCGCCGCGTCCCCGGTCCATCGCCGGCCGGCGGTCCCGCCAGGTACCGAAGTCCCGAACCGAGATCCGGATCAGCCCGCCACCCACCTGGACGCGCACCCGTACCTCTGGACGGCTGGGTCGCTGTGCGTGCTCGACGGCGTTGTTCATGGCCTCGGAGGCGGCGAGCAGGAGATCTTCCAGCACGTCCGGGTCGACGTCCAGCTCGACCAGCGCGCCCCGGACGTCCCGACGCATCGCGGCGGCCGAGGTCGGGGCGGACGGGAACGTCCACCCGACGTCCAGGAGGTCGCCCAGCCCGTCCGGCTCGGCCGGCGCCGGCTCGATGACGACCGCGTCGCGGACGGGGTCGACCGTCGGGCTCGGCGTGGCGGGACCGACCGGGGCGGTTCCGGCCGGGGGAGCTGCGGCAGCGACCGTCGGCGGGTCGCCGCCGACGGCCACGGCAGGGGTACGGTCGCGGGCCCGGCGGATGCTGGCCCGGATCCGGGCGATCAACTCGGCCGCGGCGAACGGTTTGACCACGTAGTCGTCGGCACCCAGGCTCAGGCCCTCCACGCTGGCCTCCCCACCCGCACGGGCGGAGAGCACGAGCACCGGCAGCGCCCGGGTCGTCGGGTCGGCGCGTAGTCGGCGCACCAGGTCGAAGCCGTCCAGCACCGGCATCATCACGTCGGTCAGGACCAGGTCGGGCAGATCACGGTGAATCTCGTCGAGGGCCTGCCGGCCGTCGGTGACGGCCCGCACCCGCCAGCCCTGCCCGGTGAGCAGCCGGGTGAGGTACGCCCGCATGTCGGTGTTGTCGTCGGCGAGCAGGATCCGGGCCCCGGCCAGCTCGTCGGTGGCCGCCCCGGACGTGGGATCGGGCTCGGTCGGCGCGTCGTCCGGTTCGGTGAGCCAGCCGATCGCCTCCTCGACTGCGGCGCGGGCCGCGTCACCCCGCCCGTCCACCGCCGGCCCGGTGATCGCGGTGCGGTACGCGGCCGACCAGGGCAGCGTCACGGTGAACCTGCTGCCGACGCCCACCTGGCTGGTCACGCGCACGTCGCCGCCCTCCAGCCGGGCCAACTCGTGCACCAGGGCCAGGCCGATGCCGGTGCCCTCGTGACTGCGCGAGCGGGCGCCCCGCACCCGGTGGAAGCGTTCGAAGAGTTTCGGCAGGTCCCGTTCCGCGATGCCGATGCCGGTGTCCGCGACGGTGAGGCGTACCTCCTCGTCGTCGGTGTCCAGGGTGACCCGGATACGGCCGATGAACGTGTACTTCAGCGCGTTGGAGAGCAGGTTCGTGACGATGCGTTCCCAGTTGACCGGGTCGACCGCGACCGGCCGGGGTAGCGGCGGGCAGCTCACCTCGAGGGTCAGCCCGGCCCGCTCGACGGCGGCCCGGAACACCCCGGCGAGTTCGGCGGTCAGCGCGGCCAGATCCACCATCCGGGCGTCGCTGCGCGCCCGGCCGGCCTCCAGGCTGGAGAAGGTGAGCAGGCTGTTGACCAGCGTCAACAGTCGGGTGGCGTTACGCCAGCCGGTCTCCACCCGCTCCCGCTGCACCGCCGCCAACGGCGCGGTGGCGTCGGTGAGGGCGTCGGTCAGCGGGCCGAGGATGAGGGTCAACGGGGTACGGAACTCGTGGCTGACGTTGGCGAAGAAGTCGGTCTTGACCCGGTCCAGTTCCGCCATCGCCTCGACCCGGCGCCGCTCCTCCTCGTACTCGCGGGCGTTTCGCAACGCCACGGAGATCTGCTGGGCGAGCAGTTGGTGGAAGGAGTGGTACGCCTCGTCGAGCCCCCGGCTGGGGCTGACCCCGGCGAGCAGGACGCCGAGCGGCTGATCCTCGTCGGCGGAGGGCAGCGGCAGCGCCAGCGCGGTGCGGACCGGGTCGTTCCACGGGCCGGCGGGCAGCGGCAGCCGGTCGGCGACGTCGGTCACCGGGGTCGCCCTGCCCTCGGCGGCGTCCGGCAGCCCCCAGGTGTACGAGGGCGGACCCGGGTCGGTCAGCTCGACGGCGTCCGGCAGGGCCCGAACGTGCCGGTGATCGCCGCCGGTGCAGGCGACCCGGCGCAGCGCCGTGCCGTCGCGCAGGTAGATGGCGGCGAACGGCACGTCCAGGGGGTGACCGTCGATCACGTCGATCAGCCGGGCGGCGGTGGCGTCCACGTCGACGGTGCGCCCGTCGCCGAGCACTGACAGGTCACGCAGGAGACGGAGCCGGCGTTCGCCGACCACCTGCTGGGTGACCTCGCTGCACACGGTCAGGACGCCGACGGTGCGGCCGTCGTCGTCGCGGGCCGGGGCGTGCGAGACGCTGAAGTACGCCTCCTCGCGGTAGCCGGCCCGCTCCAGCAGTAGTTGCAGCGCGGGGACCCAGCTGGCCACCCCGGTCGCCATGGCCTCCTCGATCAGCGGGGCGAGCACGGGCCAGCCCTCGGCCAGCGTCACCCGTACGTCGTCGCCGAGCGCGGCGGGGTGCTTGTCGCCGATCAGCGCCGAGTACGCGTCGTTGTAGAGCTGGGAGTAGCTCTCGCCCCAGAGCAGCAGCATGGGATATCGGGAGGAGAGCACCATCCGGACGGCGGCGCGCAGGCTCTGCGGCCAGCCGCCGACCGGGCCCAGCGGGGTGTCGGCCCAGTCCAGTCGGGCCATCAACCGCCCGGTGTCGCCGCCGCCGAGGAACAGGTCAGTGCTGGGTCGCGTCACGCTCGATCCGACCCCATCGCAAGCCCCCGTTCCGGGCCCAACGACCCCTGCCGCGTTACCTACCCATCCTGACACCTCTACTCACCTGTGCCGACGCCGGTACCCACCGTCGAACCGGCGGCGGTTCGGGACGAACGACCGATGCTCAAGAAATAGAGATCTGTCAGTGTCTCGGGTATCTCTCCAACCCCGAGGAGCCCCCATGAGAGGCAGAACGCTGAGCGCGGGAATCGCGCTTGCCGTGTTCGCCGGAATGACGGTGACGCTGGCTGCCCAGCCGGTAGCCGCGTCGCCCATGACCACGATGACGGAGGCCCGGCCGATCGCCGCGACCGCCGCCGCGTTGGCCGCGCCGGACATCTCCGTCACCAACGTCCAGGCGCACCTGACCCAGTTCAACACCATCGCCACCAGCAACGGTGGCAACCGACGGGCTGGCTCGGCCGGCTACACCGCCTCGCTCAACTACGTCAAGACCAGGCTCCAGTCGGCCGGCTACACCGTCAGCGAGCAGTACTGCTCCAGCTGCACGTACCCCTCGAACAACCTGATCGCCGAGTGGCCCGGCGGCCCGACCGACCAGGTGGTCATGTTCGGAGCGCACCTGGACGGCGTATCGGCCGGTCCGGGCATCAACGACAACGCCACCGGCTCGTCGACCCTGCTGGAGAACGCACTGGTCCTGGCCGCGCAGAACCCGACCATGACAAAGAAGGTGCGGTTCGCCTGGTGGACCGACGAGGAGCAGGGGCTCAACGGCTCCCGGTTCTACGTCAACTCGCTCAGCACCACCCAGCGCGGTTACATCAAGGGTTACTACAACTTCGACATGGTCGGCTCGACAAACGGCGGCTACTTCATCAACCGGGTCACCTCGACCACTGCGGCTCCGCTGAAGGCGTACTGGGACTCGTTGGGCCTGCAACCGGAGGAGAACGTCGAGGGTCAGGGCCGCTCCGACGACTACTACTTCCAGCAGGCCGGCATCCCCACCTCGGGCTACGCCGCCGGGGCCAGCGCCCGCAAGACCAGTTCCCAGGCGGCCAAGTGGGGTGGCACCGCCAACTCCGCGTACGACCCCTGCTACCACCGGTCCTGCGACACCACCGCCAACGTCAGCGCCACGGTGCTGAACCGCGCGGCCGACGGGGTCGCGTACGCGCTGTGGCAGCTCGCCGTGAGCGGCGGCACCCCGTCCTGCACCGGCGGCCAGGTGGTCGGAAACGGTGGCTTCGAGAGCGGCAGCACGCCGTGGACCGCGTCCTCCGGCGTGATCACCAACGCCAGCGCCCAGCCGGCCCGGACCGGGTCGTACAAGGCGTGGCTCAACGGCAACGGCCGCAGCGGCACCGAGAGCCTGACGCAGTCGGTGACACTGCCGGCAGGGTGCGCCAGCTACACGCTGTCCTTCTGGCTGCACATCGACACGGCCGAGACCACCAGCTCAACGGTGTACGACCGGCTCACCGTGCAGGTGGGGTCGACCACGCTGGCGACGTACTCGAATCTGAACAGGGCGTCCGGCTACGTCCAGCGCAGCTTCTCGGTGGCCGGGTTCGCCGGGCAGACGGTGACGCTGCGCTTCACCGGCACCGAGGACTCGTCGTTGCAGACCAGCTTCGTGATCGACGACGTGACGCTGGTGGCGAGCTGACCGCGTACCCCGAAAAGGGCCGCCGCCGGCAGTGTCCGGCGGCGGCCCGTCACGTCGTGGGTCAGGGGAGCTGTGGGTAGAGCGCGGCGACGCCGCCGGGGAACCCGGCCTGCACCCGCCGGCTGACGTCGTCGGCCACGATCTCGTAGGCGTCGGCCTCGATGCCGTCGACCGCGAGCCGGGCGATCGAGGCGGGGTCAGACTTGGGGCCGGTGATGGTCGCTGCCATGTCGGTGTCCAGGTAGCCGACGTGCAGGCCGGCGACGCGGACGTCCCGCTCGGCGAGCTGGAGGCGCAGCGCGTTCGTCATCGCCCACTCGGCGGACTTGGCGGCACCATACGACCCGTGCAGGGGGAAGTTCACCCAGGACAGGACGGACAGCACGTTGAGGATGGTTCCGCCGCCGTTGCCGGCGATGACCGGCGCGAACGCCCGGATCGTCGACAGGGTGCCGATGTAGTGGGTCTCCAACTCCAGCCGGACGAGGTCCAGGTCGCCGTCGAGCAGGTCGGTCCGGGTGTCGATGCCCGCGTTGTTGATCAGCAGGTTCACGCCGCCGGCCAGCTCGGCGGCGGCGGCCACCGAGGCGGGGTCGGTGATGTCGAGGCGGACCGGCGTCACGCCGGGCAGGTCGACGCTGTCGGGGTTGCGGGCGCCGGCGTAGACGGTGGCGCCCCGGGCGAGGAGGTCGGCGGCCAGGTGTCGGCCGAGGCCACGGTTGGCGCCGGTGACGAGGGCGGTGCTTCCAGCGATCTTCATGGCCGCCACGCTATCCGACCTGACTTCTGTCGAGCAAAGTCAGCTATGTCACGGCGGTGGTCGACGGGATCGGGAATACGACCCGGACGCGCCCACACCCCGACCGGTGACGACTCGTATCCTTTCCGCGAACCTCCGTACGAGCCGAGATGGGAGACGGTGTGAGCAACCAGGCCGAAACGTTGGAGTTCCAGGCCGAGGCGCGTCAGCTCCTCCAGTTGGTGGTCCACTCGATCTATTCGAACAAGGACGTCTTCCTGCGGGAACTCATCTCGAACGCGTCCGACGCCCTGGACAAGCTCCGGCTGGCCACCCTCGTCGACAAGGACCTCGTCGCCGACACCGACGACCTGCACGTCGCCCTGGAAGTCGACCGCGACGCCCGCACCCTCACCGTGCGCGACAACGGCATCGGGATGACCCGCGACGAGGTCGTCACGCTGATCGGCACGATCGCCAAGATCGACGCCCGCCGCTCCGGCGTACGCCCGGTGGTCATCGACGTCGGCTCGCCCTGGCGGCTGCTGGCCCGGTTCGGCTACCACTTCGCCTCACTGATCGCCATCATCGTGTTCCTCGCCATCGGTGTGTCCGCGACGCGGGCCGTCGTGTTCGCCATCGTCCTCGCCGTCGTGCTCTCCTACCTGGACCGGGCGCACCGACTCACCCCGGGCCGGCTGGTGACCGCGCTCGTCACCGGCGTACGCGGCGTCCTCGCCGTCACCGCGGTCTGCGCCGCCGCCGGCATCATCACGGCGACCACCACGAAGACCGGCCTCGGGCCGCAGGCGGCGGCGTTGCTGATCGGCGGGGCGCAGGCGGCCACGTCGGACCCGACCCTGGTGCTGGTGCTCACCGCGCTGCTCGCCGCCGTCGCGCTCAGCCTGCTGGGCCTGGCCGTTCCGGTCACCGCGTCGTTCGTGATCGGTTGGGTGATCGTCGGTCCAGCCCTGCTCGACCTGGGCGTCACCGCGCCGGCGGCGGCGATGTTCGTCTTCTACTTCGCGGTGCTGTCCGAGGTGTCCCCGCCGACCGCGCTCGCCGCGGTGGCCGCCGCCGCGGTCACCGGCGGCCGGCTGGTGCCGACCATGTGGCAGACCCTGCGGTACGCGCTGCCGGCCTACCTGACCCCGATCGCGTTCGTCATCACGCCGGCGGGGCTCGGTCTGCTCGGCATCGGTGGTGTCCAGCGGATCGCCTTCGCCGCCGGCGTCACAGCGCTCAGCGTGACGGTGCTCGCCGTCGCCGCCGGTGGCTGGCTGCCCGGTGTGGGCCCGGCCGGCGTACCGGAGCGGGTGCTGGGCGCTCTCGCCGGCGTCACATTGCTCTGGCTCGAACCCGTGCCGGTCACTGTCGGCGCGGCGCTGGCCGCCGTCGCGGCGGCGGGCGTGTTCGTCCGACGCGGCGCCGCCGGCCGGTCAACGTCCGGATCACCAGCAAATCCTGTGGAGGAACAACTGTGAGACGAATCGACGTACGGCTCGCGGCGGGCGTGAGCGCGCTCGCCCTCGTCGCGGTCGGTGCCGCGGGTTGCGGAGGTCAGCAGGGCGGCGCGGCCACTGACGACACGGCCAGCGAGGTCACCTGCGAGGTGACCAAGGAGACCCGCGTCGGCATCGCCACCGGCAACGCGACGGGCGTCTACTACGTGGTCGGCAACGCCCTGGCCGGGCAGTTGTCCGGGGCGACCGGCGGCAAGCTCACCGGCACCGCCGCCGAGACCGGCGCCTCGGTGCAGAACGTCGAGCAACTGGTCGGTGGCCAGTACGACGTGGCCTTCTCGCTGTTCGACACGGCGGTCAACGCGGTGGAGGGCAAGGGCAGCTTCACCGAGCCGCAGCCGGTGCAGGCGCTGACCCGCATGTACGACAACTACACGCAGGTGGTGGTCCGCAACGACTCCGGGATCACCTCGGTGGCCGACATGCGCGGCAAGCGGATCTCCACAGGCTCACCGAAGTCCGGCACCGAGGTGATCGCGAACCGGCTGTTGGAGGCCGCCGGTCTCGACCCGGCCAAGGACATCCGGGCGCAGCGACTGGACCTCACCAAGACTGTCGAGGGGATCAAGGACGGCAGCGTCGACGGCTTCTTCTGGTCCGGTGGTCTGCCCACCGGTGGCCTCACCGACCTGTTCACCACGGCCGGCAACTCGGTGAAGTTCGTCGACGTCTCGCCGTTGCTGCCGAAGATGACCGCGCTGAGCCCCGGCTACCAGGAAGGCACGATCGGCCGGGACGCGTACAAGACGGCGAGCGACACCCCGACCATCGTCGTGCCCAACGTGCTGCTGGTCCGCAAGGATCTGGACGCCAACGTGGCCTGCGCGATCACCCGGACGGTGTTCGACAAGCGCGACGCTCTGGCCCAGGCCAACCCGGCGGCCAAGGGGATCACGCTGGAGAGGGCCCGCCGGACCCTGCCGGTGCCGCTGCACCGCGGCGCCGAGAAGGCGCTGAACGACCTCGGCGCGAACTGACCCGACCGGTCAGCCGTCGGCCGGCGCGGTGGCGGCGCGGGCCACACCGACCAGCCGGTCGGTGTCGGCGAGCACTGCGTCGTCGTCGGTCGGAGTGCCGGGGTCGAGTCGGACCGTCCAGGTCAGACCGTCGACCCCGGCCACGCGTCGGGCCGCGACCCGCGCCGCGCCGCCGGGCACCGGCTGGTGCTCGGTGTACGCGACCGAACGGGTCACCCGGGCCCGCACCTGGTGCGGCAGCTCCCCCGGGTCGAGCAGCAGGTACGTCTCGGCCGGACCGTCGGCGACCACCGTGTAACCGTCGCGCTCGACGACGGGCTCGGCGGGAGTGACTGTCAACTGCCGGCCGGACCAGACCGCCTTGAGGATGGTGTGCCAACCGAGCCGGTGCCCTCGACCGGGCAGCCACAACCCGAGGTTGGTGGCGACCACCACCCCGTCGCCCTCGCCGTTGCCGGCGGCGGCCCAGGCCACCACCCGCTCGTCGGCGGTCAGCGGCGGCCGGTCGGCCGGCGGCAGCTTCGGCTTGCGGCTGAACAGTCCCATCTAGAGCCCTCCCGCAGCCTGCTCGCGCAACGCCCGGGCGTGCTGCTCCAGGGACAGCAGCTCACCGAAGGCGGCGAAGTACTCGTCCTTGTTGTTGACCGGGTTGATCCGCTGGATGCGTGACTTGAGGTCCCGGACCCGGGCGGTCACCGACCCGAACTGCACCCGGGCCATGGTGATCGACACGTAGCGCGGGTCCGGCTCGCCGTCGATCCGCAGTGGTTCGACGGCCAGCTCACCGACCAGCGCCGCTGCCGCCAGGTCCTCGCAGGCGTCGCGGACCGACTCGATCCAGACCGCGCCGCCGGTCGCCGACGCGGCACCACCGGCCGCCGCGATGGCCGTACGCACCGCCACGTGCACCGGGTGGCGGTATTCGGTGGCCTCGACCGTGTCGAACATCGGCCCGGCCAGGACCGGTTGCTGGAGGGCGAGTTTGAGCGCCTCCCGCTCGACCATCGACTGCGGGCTGTCCACCGCCGGCTCGGGGCGGGCGGAGGTTGGCCGACCGGCGGGGGCGGCCTCGCGGGTGCCGGACGGCGTGGTGTTGCCGGCGGCGAGCACCGCCCGCTGCACCGGCTCGATCTCCATGCCGAGGTCCATGGCGAGCTTGCGGACGTACTCGGGGCGCTTCTCCCGGTCCTTCAGGCGCGCGACCAGCGGCGCGGCGTGGCGCATCGCCTCGACCCGGCCGTCGACGGTGTCCAGGTCGAAGCGGCTGATCACGTGCCGCAGCGCGAAGTCGACGAGCGGCTCACGGCGGGCGACCAGGTCACGCACCGCCAGGTCGCCCTTGGCCAGCCGCAGGTCGCACGGGTCCATGTTGTCCGGGCTGACCGCGATGAACGTGCGCCCGACGAAGCGCTGGTCGTCTTCGAAGGCGCGCAACGCGGCCTTCTGCCCGGCGGCGTCACCGTCGAAGGTGAAGATGATCTCGCCGGCCACCTCGTCGCTGTCGAACAGGAGCCGGCGCAGGACGGAGATGTGGTCCGCGGCGAAGGCGGTGCCGCAGGTCGCCACCGCAGTGGTCACTCCGGCCAGGTGACAGGCCATCACGTCGGTGTAACCCTCGACGATCACCGCCCGACCCTGCTTGGCGATCTCCCGCTTGGCCTGGTCGATGCCGTAGAGCACGTGCGACTTCTTGTAGATCGGCGTCTCGGGCGTGTTCAGGTACTTCGGGCCGTCGTCGTCATCGAAGAGCTTGCGCGCGCCGAAGCCGATCACGTCGCCGGCGAGGTCGCGGATCGGCCAGAGCAGCCGGCGACGGAACCTGTCGATCAGGGTGCCGGAACGGGACTCCCGGGACAGCCCTGCGGTGACCAGCTCCTGGTGGGTGAAGCCCTGCTGGCGCAGGTGCTTGGTGAGCGGGTCCCAACCCTCCGGCGCGAAGCCACAGCCGTAGCGCTCGGCGGCGGCCCGGTCGAAGCCCCGGCGCGCCAGGAACTCCCGTGCCGCCCGCGCGCCGGCGGTGCTCAGTTGCGCGCTGTAGAACTCGACGGCGGCGGCGTGCGCGGCGACCAGGCGCTGCCGCTGACCCTGCTGCGGGCGGGGACGCGGGGTGCCCTTGTCGTCCTCGATGTAGCGCAGTTGGATGCCAGCGCGACCGGCCAGCCGCTCGACGGACTCCACGAAGCTGAGATGGTCGGCGTCCATCAGGAACTTGATCGCGTCCCCGCCGGCCCCGCAGCCGAAGCAGTACCAGACGTTGCGGGCCGGGGACACGTTGAACGACGGACTCTTCTCGTCGTGGAACGGGCACAGACCCTTGAGGTTGCCGCCGCCGGCGGACTTCAGGGTGACCGTCTCGGAGATCACATCCCCGATCGAGGTGCGTTCCCGGACCAGTGCGATGTCCTCGTCCCGGATCCGCCCAGCCATGCGCCACCCCCTCGCCGTACATCCTGCCCTGCCGGACCGACGACACGCCGGCCGGGGGACGCCGGTGTGGCGGCGGCCGCTGCCGGCTGGGCGGTTCCGGCCCGCAGGCCGGGTCCGCCCGGGGACCATGACCAGATGCGCCGGGTACGCAGCCAAGCCCCCCGCCTGCCGAGATGGCTGGCCGGCCGGGTCGGGCTACCCGATCAGACCCCGGGTGCGGACGAAGCCGGACACCGCCACGCCACCTGGCTGGAGCTCTTCCTCGACCTCATCTTCGTGTACGCGCTGGCGGCGGTGGTGGCTCGGCTGGGTGACGAGCCGAGCCCGTCGCCGACCGACGTACTGGCCGTGATCGGGCTCTTCGTGGTGATCCAGTGGGCCTGGATGGGACAGGTCTACTACGACACCCGGTTCGACCCGGACGACGCGCTGCACCGGGTGCTGGTGCTCGTCGCGCTGGTGGGCGCGGGCGCGATGACACTCGGGGTCGACGAGGTGCCGGAGAGCGTGCTCCTGCCCATCGGGTACCTGATCGTGCGGGGTGTGCTGCTCCTGCTGTACCTGCGCGCCCGTTCCACCAGTCCGATGGCCCGGATGGTGACGACCATCTACCTGATCGGCTTCGGGTCGGGCTGGTTGATCTGGTTGGTGTCGCTGATCGTGCCCACCGAGCTGCGACCCGTCCTGTGGTTCGTCGCGATGCTGATCGAACTGTCGACGCCCTGGGTCGGGGCGCGTTGGCTCAACCGCTGGCCGGTGGACAACAGGCACCTGCCGGAACGGATCGGGCAGTTCACCATCATCGTGCTGGGTAGCGCGCTGGCCAGCCTGCTCTTCGCCGTGCCGGACCACCCCCCGCCCCACATGATCCTCACCGCCGCGTTGGCCTTCCTGATCCCGGCGGCCGTCTGGTGGGTCTACACCACATTCGTCACCACCCGCCTGCTCCAGCGCCGGCTGCGCGGCGGCCAGGCGTACAGCTACCTGCACATTCCGCTCGGCGGTGCGCTGCTGCTGCTCGGCTGGTCACTCGGGCAGGTGGTCCGGCTGGTCGACGACAACGCCAACCACCTGCC
>NZ_JBEYSL010000168.1:0-12842 GCF_040642735.1 Micromonospora sp. NPDC047753
ACTCCCGCCGGTCGATGACGACGCGGCGACCCCCGCACTCCCGGCACGGAGACGAGCCAGGCTCACGAAACGCCGAATAGTAGCAGGATTCGGGCACTATTGACGGCGTGTTTCGGTTCACCCTCGGCAACCGGGGCCGGCTCTGGCGCGTCAGTAAGAGACGATGGGGCAGCGACCACAACTGTGAGGGACTTCATGCGAGCTAGCCAGGACCAGCTGATCAGGCCCGGTGGGCGACGCCGCGTGTTCGCGGCAGGGCTCCTCGCCGTGGCGCTGGCCTTCACCTCGGCCTGCACCGACGGCGACGGCGGCAAGTCGTCCTCGTGGCACGGGGGCGGCGAGAACCCGGCACCGAAGGCCGCGGCGACGATCAGTGAGCCGGCGGCCGACGCCAAGGACGTGGCGGCGTCCACCGGCATCACCTTCACCACGAAGGACGCCGTGGAAACCGCTGTCGAGCTGAAGGACGCCGCCGGCAAGGCGGTCGAGGGCGCCCTCGCCAAGGACGGCAAGTCGTGGCTTCCGGCTGGCGCGCTGGCCTACGGCACGAGCTACACGGCCACCGTGACCGCCAAGGGCGACGACGGGCTTCCGGCCACCGCGACGAGCACCTTCACCACCATGGCCAAGCCCGGCAACCAGGTGCGGGTGAGCAGCTTCCTCGGTGACAACCAGGTGGTCGGGGTGGGCATGCCGCTGATCGTGAAGTTCAGCCGGGACATCCCGGAGGACTACCGCGACGACGTGCAGCGCCGGATGACCGTCACCTCGACTCCGGCGCAGGAGGGGATCTGGCACTGGGTCAGCCCCACCGAGATCCGCTACCGGCCGAAGGAGTTCTGGAAGCCCAACAGCAAGGTCTCCTACCGGGTGCAGGCCGGCGGCCTGCCGATGGGTGCGGGTTGGTACGGCCGCGCCGACCTCTCGGTGGACGTCAAGATCGGCGCTGCGGTGGTCATGACCGTCGACAACAAGACCAAGCGGATGACGGTGACCCGCAACGGCTCTGTGATCAAGACCATTCCGGTCAGCCTGGGCAAGAAGAGCACCCCGTCGTCCAGCGGCACCATGGTCGTCATCGAGAAGCTACGCAAGACGGTCTTCGACACGTTCGAGGAGCTGGGCCCGGACGAGGGCTACCGCACCAAGATCGACTTTGCGCAGCGCCTCACCTGGGGCGGGGAGTTCATCCACGCGGCACCCTGGTCCGAGGGCCAGCAGGGCACCACGAACGTGTCGCACGGCTGCGTCAACGTGTCGATGGCCAACGGCGACTGGCTCTTCAAGAACACCCAGATCGGCGACCCAATCACGGTCAAGGGCACCGAGCGCAAGCTGCAGAACGGCAACGGCTGGACCGACTGGAACATGAGCTGGGACGAGTACGTCAAGGGCAGCGCCCTCCCGTACGAGCCTCCGGCCGACCCGGACGCCACCACCCCGGCCCCGGACGGGGCGGTCACCCCGTCCCCCACACCGACCGCCTGAGCCAGCCGACGAAAGCCCCCTCCCCGGAGGGGGCTTTCGCGTCGTCCCCTGTCTCGCCCCTACAACGACTCAGGCCCCCTCCGAGGAGGGGGCCTGAGCAGTGAAACCAGTGGGGTGACTGATGGGAATTGAACCCACGACAACCGGGACCACAACCCGGTGCTCTGCCAACTGAGCTACAGCCACCATGCCGCCGTCGCCCGGTTGATCGCTCCGGGCGGGGTGCGGACCAATAATAGCCACACCACAGCCAGGCACGTCCAGCGGGTTGCCGGTCAGCGCGGCCGCGGTCAGAGTTCGGCGGCGATGGCCTTGGCGGTCTCGACGTCCGGGCCGGGCAGCGGAACGAAGACGGTGCGCCGGTAGTACTCCAACTCCCGGATGCTCTCCCGGATGTCGGCCAGCGCCCGGTGCGCGAGACCCTTCTGCGGCTGGCCGAAGTACACGCGGGGGTACCAGCGGCGGCAGAGTTCCTTGATCGACGACACGTCGATCATCCGGTAGTGCAGGTGGGCATCGAGGCGGGGCATGTCCCGGGCGATGAAGCCCCGGTCGGTGGCGATCGAGTTGCCGCAGAGCGGAGCCGTACGCTGGTCCTTGACGAAGGTGCGGACGTACTCCAGCACCAGGTCCTCGGCCTCGGCGAGGGTGACCGCCGAACGACGGACCTCCTCGGTGAGGCCGGACTTGGCGTGCATCGTCCGCACGATCTCCGGCATCCCCTCCAGCGCCGCCTCGTCGGCGTGGATGACCACGTCGACACCGTCACCCAGCACGTTGAGGTCGGGATCGGTGACCAGTGCCGCAACCTCGATCAGTTTGTCCCTGCCGAGGTCCAACCCAGTCACGGCCCGCCCCCTGACTGCTGTCGTACGGCTCAGTGGATCGCGGCCTTGGCGGCCGCCTCCTCCTGGACGCGTCGTTCCTCCCCGCTGAGGGTGTGCAGCGGCTTCTCCCTGATGAACAGCACGACGATCAGCGCGAGCAGCGCGAACGGCGCGCCGACCAGGAAGAGATCCGCTGTGGCGATGCCGTACACGTCCTGCACGATGCGCAGCACCGGCTCGGGCAGGGTGGACAGGTCGGGCACCTCGGCGGAGCCACCGCCGGCCGTCGCCGCCGGGCCGAGCCGCTCGGCGGTCAGCGAGGCCACCCGGTTCGCCAGGACCGCGCCGAGGGCACTGACCCCGATGGCGCCGCCCATGCTGCGGAAGAACGTCACCACGGAGGTGGTGACGCCGAGCTCGTGGGCCGGTACGTCGTTCTGTGCGGCCAGCACGAGGTTCTGCATGAGCATGCCGACGCCGATGCCCAGCACGGCCATGTAGATCGACAGCACGAGGACGCTGGTGTTGGCGTCGATGGTGCCCAGGAGCAGCATCCCGACGCTCATCACCGCGGCGCCGGCCACCAGGTATGCCTTCCACCGGCCGTACTTGGTGATGAGCTGTCCGGCGACCGTCGACGAGACGAGCAGGCCGAAGATCATCGGGAGGCTCATCAGGCCCGCGACGGTGGGCGACTTGCCCAGCGAGATCTGGAAGTACTGGGACAGGAAGACGGTGCCGCCGAACAGCGCGACACCGACCAGCACGCTGGCGACAGTGGCCAGGGAGACCGTGCGGTTACGGAAGATGCCCAGCGGGACGATCGGCTCGGCGGCGCGCGATTCGACGAGCACGGCCAGCGCCAGCAGAACCAGGCCACCGACGACCATCAGGGCCGTCCAGCCGGAGGCCCACTCGAACTTGTTCCCAGCCAGGGACGACCAGATCAGCAGCGTCGAGACGCCAGAGGTGATGAGCAGGGCGCCCAGCCAGTCGATCTTTGCCTTGCGGCGGACGACCGGCAGGTGCAGGGTGCGCTGGAGCAGGGCGATGGAGATGATGCTGAACGGGACGCCGATCAGGAAGCACCACCGCCAGCCCAGCCACGACGTGTCGACGAGCAGGCCACCGATCAGCGGACCGGCGATGGTGCCCACACCGAAGACCGCGCCGAAGATGCCGGCGTAACGGCCCAGCTCACGGGGCGGGATCATCGCCGCCATGACGATCGTGGCCAGCGCCGTCATGCCGCCAGCGCCGATGCCCTGGACGACACGGCTGAGCAGCAGCACCTCGACGTTCGGCGTGAAGCCCGCGATGAGCGAACCCACCACGAACAGGCCCAGCGAGAGTTGGATCAGCAGCTTCTTGCTGTACAGGTCGGCCATCTTGCCCCACAGCGGCACCGTCGCCGTCATGGCGAGCAGTTCGCTGGTGACGATCCACGTGTAGACGGTCTGGCTGCCGTTCAGGTCCGCGATGATCCGTGGCAGCGCGTTCGCCACCACCGTGGAGGCGAGGATGGACACGAACATGCCGACCATCAGGCCGGAAAGGGCCTGGAGAACCTCCCGACGCGACATGCGCGTGCCGACCTCGGCGGTGTCGGCGGGCGGGACGGTGGTGGTCATTGACGCTCCCTTGGCGGGTTTGTGGCGGGGTGACTGGCCCCGCAGCTGGTGCGGCGGGGCGGGCAGCGGCGGGTCAGGAGGGGGACGGCGGATCCGGCAGCCCGGCGGCGATGGCGGCGAACGCCTCGTCCACGTAGTCGCGCAGGGGGCGGGTGTCGTCGCCGGCGGACCAGCGCAGCATCGCGGTGTGGAAGGCAGCACTGGTGACAGCGGTGATGAGCGGCGGGAGGCCGTGGTCGGGACCTACGCTGAGGCGGGTGGCGATGACCGAGACCATGGCTCGCTCCGTCGCGATGTTGCCGGACACCAGCCGGGGCAGCAGCGCGGGGTTCTGGGTGATGACCGCCAGCCGCAGCCGCCACAACTCCCGGTCGGCCTGGATCGTGTCGATCGCCTCGTCGAGGGCCAGCCGGACGGCCTGCAACGTCGGCACCTGCGCAGGTGTGGCCGCCAGACGCGCCACGACCGGGTTGCCGTCGAGCGCCGGATCGTCGGTGAGTGCCTCGTCCTTGCAGGTGAAGTAGTTGAAGAAGGTCCGCGAGGACACGTCCGCGGCCTCGCTGATCTCCTCCACTGTCACGTGCTCCAGGCCGCGTTCGGCGACCAGCCGCAGCGCGGCGGCGGTCAGCGCGGCCCGCGTCTGCGCCTTCTTGCGGTCGCGACGCCCGGGCGCGGCTTGGTCGGTGTCGGTCACGCGAGCGAGATTAGGAGCGAACTTGCACAGCCTGCAAGTTTTTAGAGTGTGAAGTGATCTTCCTGACTCGCGATGCTGGTCGGAGCCGGACGGTCCGGTCGCTCGGTGCGGGGCACGGCGCCGGTGGTCTCCAGGATGAGCCCGGCGACCAGGTCCGGGTCGTCGCTCATCGGCACGTGCCCGCACCTGGGCAGCGTCACCACCCGTACCGCCGGCAGGCCCGCGCGGGCCCGCTCGGCCTGGTGGACGCCGAATATCCGGTCGCAGTCCCCCCAGCCGATGGTCACCGGCACCGTCGCGTCGGACAGCCGAAGGCAGTCGAGGCGATAGCCGCGGGCGGCTCGGGCCACGGCGTTGAAGCCGACCCCGCGTCGCAGGGCGAGCGCGTCGCCCAGCGCGCGCTCGACATCCAGCAGCGTCGGGCGGGCCATCAGCGGCGCGAAGCACAACGCCCGAAGGTACGCCGAGCGCAGTGCGACCCGCATGATCGTGGTGGGCAGGTACGAGTTGGCCCGCAGCATCCGGAGGATGGCCAGCGCCCGGCGGCGCTCCGCCGGGGTGAAGAAGCCGGCGGGGGAGAAGGCGGTGGCCGAGGCGACCGCCCCGGTGGCGGCAAGCTCCAGGGCGATCGCCCCACCGAGGCTGTAGCCGGCGACGTGCGGACGCTCCAGCCCCCACTCGGTCAGCGCCGGCAGGACCCCGGCCACGGTGGCGGCCATGTCGGCGGGCATGCCGGTTTCGGGCACCGGAGAGTTCCCGAAGCCGGGCAGGTCGAGCGCGATCACCTCGTGGTGGGCGGTGAGCCGGTCGAACACCGGCTCCCACGCCTGATGGCGGTGACCGATGCCGTGGATGAGCACGAGCGGCTCTCCGCTGCCCGCACGCCGGAAGTGAATGCTCACGACCGCTCTCCCACCGACGTCCGGCCGAACGAACGCCCGAGCTGGCGCACCTCGTCCTCCATCTGGTCGACCATCGTCCGGCCGCCGAACCGGGTGATCAACGCGTCCGAGAGGCCGCT
The DNA here is from genome assembly GCF_040642735.1 of Micromonospora sp. NPDC047753. Lineage (NCBI taxonomy): Bacteria > Bacillati > Actinomycetota > Actinomycetes > Micromonosporales > Micromonosporaceae > Micromonospora > Micromonospora sp. NPDC047753. The sequence continues at coordinate 5,662 of NZ_JBEYSL010000168.1, forward strand.
CAGCACCACCGGCCGCAGCGCCTGCACCAGGGCGAGCGACCGTGGCACGTACACCTTGCGCCTGCGGCGCTCGATGCCGTGGAGCAGGGCCTCGACGCACTGCTCGACGGGTACGACGGTGGACAGCGGCCACGGCAGCCGGCGCAGCGTGGCGCGGAACGACGCCAGGTCGTCTTGGATGTCGCGGACCAGGTCGGTGTCGATCCAGATCGGATGCGCCGTGCCGACGGTGACGCCGCGCGGGCGGGTCTCCAGGCGCAGCACGTTCGCGAACTGCTCCACGCCCGCCTTGGACGCGCAGTAGGCGGCCATCCCGGGCATCGCCGTGAAGGCGGCGGCCGACGAGACGATCAGGACGTGGCCACGGGCGGCGGTGACGTGCGGCAGCGCCGCGCTGACCGTGCGGATCGCGCCGCAGAGGTTCACCTCGACGGTACGGATCAGCGCGTCGACCGGTCCGACGGCGACGGTGCCGAGGTTCGCGATGCCCGCGTTGGCCACGACGACGTCGATGCCACCGAAGCGGTCCACTGTGGAGGCCACCGCGGCGTCCAACGCCGCCTGATCGGTGACGTCACACTCGTACCAGTGCGCGTCGAGGTCGGCGCTGAGCTGTTCGAGCAGCTCGCCCTCCAGACCGACGAGGGCGACGCGAGCCCCACGGCCGACGGCCTCGCGGGCCAGTCGCGCCCCGATGCCGCGCGCCGCGCCGGTGATGAACAGGACCTTGCCTGCCAGGTCATACCGCATCGGCGTGCTCCCGCTCCGGTTCGTTGGGGGTGCTGCCGGTGCCGGACTCGCCCCTGCCGCCGGTGCCCGGCCCGGTCGCGGCGGTGCTGCGGCGAGGTGCGGCCCGGATCCTGGCCGGGCTGGCCGGCAGGACCGTGGTCCCGGGCGAGTCCCCGGGTCTGCTGCCTCCGGCGACGGTGCCGCCGGACCTGTCCTGGACCGGCGACCGGCCGCACCTGGTGGCGGCGTTCGCCCGGTCCGCGGCGGTGGTCGACGCGGCAGGCGAACGCACCGTCCCGGCACCGGTACGCCGGCTGTTGACGGCGCAGCTCCCTCGCCTTGGCGCGCCCCCGTCCGGCCTGGACGCGCGCCCGGCCGCCCTGCGACTTCGTTGGCTCGACGAGTGCGTCGCGGGCCTGCCGGAGTCGGACCGCCCGGCGGGGCGTCTGGCGTTGCTGGTGGCGTTCGCCTCCTACCGGGTCACCGCCGCCGATGTCGACCGGGTACGCGCCCAGGGGTACGACGACCGCGGCCTCGTCGAACTGGCCGCCTGGTCGAGCCTCACCGCCGCCCGTCACCTGGGCGCACGCGCCCTTCGGGTGGCGCCGGCTCCGACGGCGGGCTGGAGCCGGCGCACCATCGGCTGATCCCGGAGGGCGTACGGCCCGCCCGACGGCTCCTGGATGTCGCCGGCCGCGGCTTCAGGTGGCAACGACGCAGCCCATGTCGTACGCCTTCCTGAGTAGGAGGACGCGCCCCTCGGGTGTGTCTCACACGGGTGTCCCACCGACGGGATACTCGAAAGGGGTCGGTCAGGCAACCCTCGCCCCCATCCTGGTAGGGACCGTGCCGGGTGGCAAGAGGCGGTGCGGCCGACGGGATTCCACTGTCATTTCTCCTGTTGTTCAGCGGGTCGGGCGGCGATTTTTGGAATCCGTCCCGACTGACCATCCGGGCCCGATCTGGAACCAGCGCGACGAGCGGCTGATCCACACACTCGGCACCCGATTGAGAATTGAAGGAAATTGACCACGCGATCCTGGCCCGAGAAATTCAGATAGTCATTCCCTTTAAGAAAGAAACGACTATTGGCAATCCGGGAAACTCTGACTATGCATTGCATTAAATTCGGTTAACAGCGTGAGCAAATAATCCTACCTTCCGCTCATCGCTCCGGTCAATAATCTTTTTCAGTCGGCAAAGCGCCAGATTCACTGAAGGTAGCCAAACGGCCGGGTACATGATCGACAATTACCGACGTTTCGCGTCAAACCGCAGCCCAGGGGCACCGTATCCGTGACCAGTTTCCAAATTGACCGCTTTCGGCACCCCCCGTGGAAAGTGGGTCGCACCGCTATCCGCATGCATGACCGTCGAGCTCCATATGAGTGTCGAAAGCACTGCTCAAGGCGCTCCTCTCTTCACGATTGCGGTCTATTGCCCTCGATGATCAGCAGTATTGTCAATCGCTCTGGGCTGGGCTAGCCTCGACCGGAAGCGGAGCCCTTCGGGGCGGCGGGAGTGAGGCAGTAGGGCATACCAGCGCAATCATATGCATCACTACAGCGCTCGATGGGACCAAAACCGCGATGCTTTACACGACAATTATTACCACCTAGTACGAAAAATCGCCGGACGGGTCAGGGGGAGGCATCATGGAGGAATCGACCAAGCAGGCAGTGAATCGTGCGATCAGCACCATGCGAGAGAACCTCGGCGAGCAGCTCACCGTCGACGACATGGCCAGGGCTGCCATGTTCAGCAAGTTCCACTTCACCAGGATCTTCCAGCGGACCACCGGGGTCTCCCCGGGCCGTTTCCTGTCCGCGCTGCGTCTGCAACGCGCCAAACAGCTGCTGATCTCCACCACACTCAACGTCGCCGACATCAGCCTCCGGGTGGGCTACAACAGCGTCGGCACCTTCAGCTCGCGGTTCACCCGCAGCGTCGGCATGTCGCCGACCACCTACCGGCGCCGCGCCGGCTACGCCCCGCAGATCGCGACCGACCCGGAACCGGCCCCGCTCTCCGAGGCTCGGGTGCACGGCCGCATCCCCTCGCAGCCGGGCCGGCCGAACGGGCCGGTCTTCGTCGGCCTCTTCACGGACCGCATCCCCGAGGGTCGTCCGGTGCGCTGCGCGGTGCTACCCGACGGCGGCTACTTCCACTTCGACACGGTGCCGCCGGGCACCTGGTACCTGCTCGCTCAAGCCGTCGACACCAACGCGGGCGGGCGTCCCGACGAGGCGAACCGACCGATCGCGGTGGCCTCGGAGGGGCCTCTCACGGTCTCTTGGAACTCCGACATCCGGGTGGACCTCGACCTGCAGCCGATCCAGAGCATCGATCCGCCCGTGCTACTGGCCCTGATGGACAGCCGAAAGCTCGCGTTGGCCCGGGTCGCGGCGGAACAGCAGGCCGCCGAGACGCCCCTGAGCGCCGCGCCCGTAATGATCACGAAGCTCCGCGAGTCCGACCGTACCGCTGCCTGACTGCCTGACTGCCTGACCGCCGGTCCCACACGGGCCACAGCCGCGACGCGGTGACGGCCCGAACGCTTCCGCCACGAGCGTGCCATGGGATCGCCATCAATCTCCACCCTTTCTACGTGGGAGAATCGCACCGCGGGGCTGTGTTGACCAGCTGGGGGAACTCGATGCGCATCTCTGACCTGAGCCGCTACACCGGCGTGCCCGTCGCAACAATCAAGTTCTATCTTCGGGAGGGCCTCGTCCCACCGGGCCGACTGACTGGCCGCAACCAGGCGCAGTACGGCGAGGCGCACCGACGGCGCCTGCTCTTCATCCGAGCGATGACCGGCATCGGCCAGCTTGAGCTGTCCACAGTGATGGAACTGCTCACGGCCATCGAGGACGACGACCTCCCACTTCCCGGGCTGTACCGGACCGCCAACCGGGTGGTGTACCCGGACCTCGACAAATCCAAGGCCGTCAACGACGTGACGGCCGAGCGCACCGAGGTCGACCGCCTCATCAACGAGCTGGGCTGGCAGGTGGGCGACGACGTCCCGGGTCGGAACCGGCTGGCCCATGTCCTCGCAGCTCTGCGCCAGCTCGGCTGCAGCCACGGCACCGAGTTCTTCCATCCGTACGCACAACTCGCGGAACAGTCCGCGGACCGCGAGCTCAGTCTGCTTCCGCGCGACGACATGGAAGTGGAGCGGGCCGCCGCGGTGGCCCGCGCGGTGCTGCTCGACGCGGCGCTCGCCGCGCTGCGCGGGATGGCCCAGGAGCACCTGGTCACCCAGCGTTTCGGCAGACCGGCCGACACGTCCGGCGCGGCCCCGTCGACGCACGGCCGCTCCCCCACCACCGACGCGCCGCCGGCGAACGGCACGCGGCACGCCGGCGACCCGGCGACCGGGGTGCCCCAACAGCTTCCCCGCCGGGCCGACCGTGCCAGCTGAGAGGCACATGGGAGACGGGCACAGGCACGTCGCCCGGCGGGAGAGCGGCGACACCCGCACCGGCCGCGGTGCGCGCGCCTCAGTCGGCGTACGCGACCCGGTGGCGCCCGCGGGTCCTGGCGAGGTCGTACCGCCTGACGGTGCGCGCCGCGAGCCCGCCGTTCATCGGGAGTCACCCGCTGGGTCGGCGTCGTAGAAGGGGCCGTCGAGAAGCGTGGCCGGAATGCCGCGCCAGCGGTCTTCGACGTTCTCGGCGCGAGAGTTTCCGAGCGTCTGCTGGGCATCTCGCCCGTCTCCGACCGGCCCGCCGATGTGGTAGCCGGGACCGTCGAGGAGCGTGGCCGGGATACCGCGCCACGGGTCTTCGAGGTCCTCGTGGCGAGGGTCCGCGGCCGAGTTCTCGGCATCGCGCCCATCCTCACCGTGCGCAGCGGTGTCGGTCATGTTCTCGCTCCTCACCTGCCGAATCGCCAGATGGACACGGACGCCTCCACCCGGTCCGGGCCGCGCGCTCAGGGCCGGGGGGCGGCGAAGAAGGTGGGGAACCGGGCGGTCAGACCGAGGTCACCTCGGGTCTTCAACCGGCCCTTCATCACCAGCATCACCGCGTGCGCGTTGCCCGTGACCAGGTGGACGAAATCAGCCGCGGCCAGGTTCAAGGTCAGCTGTGGCTGCCCGTCGGCGCGGGACGACAGAGTGCAGACGCCGTCGGCGATGACCATCTGGTAGGTGTCGACGCCGCCGTCCGGTCGATCGCCGATTCGCCAGTGCACCACCGCCCGGGTCCGGCCGACGACCTCGGGCCGAAACGCGGACTGCATCCCGCCGATCAGGTGATCGAGGATTTCGGCACGCCGCTCACCGCGCATGACCTCGCGCAGCTCGTCGTCCGGAGTGTGCTTGACCAGACGGGCGAACTCGACCGGATCCATAGCTTCGACACGTGAATCGTGGATGGACATCAAACTCCTCCAAGCTCACCACAGCAGCGGTGCGACTTCCGCGCCCTCCGGTCATCGCCACCCCCCTGCTCTCGTCACACATCCTGGCCCCGAGTCCGACCGGGAGCACCTCCCAGACTGCGCAGGTGCAGGGCCCGTCTGATCGGGCGTCGCCGGTGCCCTGCGCTGCGGGAACGGCACGGCGCGAGATGCCGGTCGATGCGACCCGACGCCACGATGGTCGGATGCGACTGTCGCTGAATCTGGGACATCTGGTGGGCGCCGGCGATGCCGCCGGCCGGGTGCGGCTGGCCGCCGAGGCCGAGCGGCTCGGCTTCCACACCGTGTGGGCGGCGGAGGTGTACGGCTCGGACGCGGTGACGATGCTGACCTGGATCGCCGCGCACACCCGGTCCGTCAACATCGGCTCCGCCGTCATGCAGATGCCGGGACGCAGCCCCGCCCTCACCGCGATGACCGCCGCGACCCTCGATCGCCTGTCCGGCGGTCGGTTCCGGCTGGGCCTCGGCGTCTCCGGACCGCAGGTCTCCGAGGGATGGCACGGCGTGCCCTTCGCCGACCCGCTCGGGCGGACCCGTGAGTACGTCGACGTGCTCCGCCTCGCCCTGTCCCGGCGCCCGCTCGCCCACCCGGGCCGGCACTACCCGCTGCCGCTGGCCGGCGGCGCCGGCAGAGCCCTGCGGCTGACCGTCCATCCGCCCCGCCCGGACCTGCCGATCTATCTGGCCGCGGTCGGCCCGCGCAATCTGGAACTGGCCGGGGAGATCGGCGACGGCTGGCTCGCCGCATTCCTCAGCCCGGAGTTCGCGGCCGAGCAGTTGCGGCACGTCCGGGCCGGCCGGGAGCGAGCCGGCCGGCCCATGGACGGGTTCGAGGTGATCGCGTCAGTGCCGCTCGCCGTCGGCGACGACGTCGGGCGGTGCGTCGACCGGGTCCGCGCGCACGTCGCCCTCTATCTCGGCGGCATGGGCAGCCGAGACCGCAACTTCTACAACCTCCTCGCCGCACGCATGGGTTACGCGGACGCGGCCCGTGACGTCCAGGAGCTGTATCTGGCGAAGCGGTACGCCGAGGCGGCCGCCGCCGTACCGGCGGACTTCGTCGACCGTACGTCGCTGCTCGGACCGGTGGACCGGATCGCCGGGCGGCTCCGCGAGTTCGCCGAGGCCGGCGTCACCGAGCTGGCGGTCACCGTCTTCGGCGGCGGCATCGGTGCCCTGCGGGAGGTTCACGAGGCGTACACCGCAGACCGGTCGACGCCGCTCAGGCGGGGGTGACCGTCCGGTTCCAGTCGATCCGGTGGCGGTGCACCGGGCCGAACATCCGCTCGGGCTTCAGCACGGTGTGCCGCGCGACAGGGGCCAGCAGCCGCATGAGCGCGTACGCGACCGGGCCGGGTGCCTTGGCCTGATTGGCGCGCGCGGCATCGGCAGCGATCTTCTCCACCCGGGGCCGGCGCATCATCTCGTAGGTGGCGAACGCCGCCTGCACCCCGGGCACATCACGCAGGCAGCGGGCGAGCTGCACGGCGCTCTCCGAGGCCAACGAGGCGCCCTGACCGGACACCGGGGAGGGCGCGTGCGCGGCATCCCCGACCAGCACCATCCGCCCGCGGTACCACGTCCGCAGCGGGGGCAGGATCTCGATGGCGCCGAACGGGAACACGTCCTGCGGCCCGGCCCGGTCGAGCACGTCGCGCGCCGGTACGTCCTCGGCGTGCACCCGGCGCAACCGGTTCAGCCATCGGTCCGCTGGCACCCGGCGCGCCTCGGACATCGCCATCGGCTCGTCGCTGGTGATGTTGCTGAACCAGTTGACGCGTCCGTCGGATCCGATCCAGTGGCCGAAGAAGGCGTCGTGCCCGTTCGCCAGATGCATGACGCCCGGCTCACCGACCGACGGCACCTCCACGGCGCCGCCCAGGCCGAGCATCCCGGTGTACTGCGCCGTGGGTGCGCCCGGGTCGATGACCGGCGGCCCGCCCGGGAAGAACTCCAGCTGGTAGCCCGCCCCGATGCCGGTGGCCATCTCGGCCAGCTCGGCCCAGTCCACCGCCGTCAGGT
>NZ_JBEYSL010000169.1:0-12837 GCF_040642735.1 Micromonospora sp. NPDC047753
CCTGCGCACGGCGCTGCGGCACGTGGCCGAGGTGGGCGGGCATGTCGTGGTCGACCTGAGCCGGGTGCACATCATCGACTCGACCGGCCTCGGTCTGCTCGTGCGCGCCCACCGTGACGCCCGGGAACGGGGTGTCACGCTCTGCCTCGCCGCGCCGTCGCGATTCATCCGCACCGTCCTGCACACCATGCGTCTGGACGGGGCCTTCCCGATCTTCGACAGCCGCGACCACGCCCTCGCCGAACTCTCCGACGGTGGCGGGAGGCCGCTCCCCGAGGGGCACGCGGTGGCCGTCCCCCGTTGAGGGAACGGGGGCGAGGCGACCGGGTGGCGAGCATGTTTCATGCTGGAGTAATGATTCGTTTCGTACTGAATGTGCTGTGGCTCGTCTTCGGCGGTGGCCTCGTGCTGGCGGTCGGCTACGGCATCGCCGCGCTGATCTGCTTCGTCCTGGTCATCACCATCCCGTTCGGCGTCGCCTCGCTGCGCCTCGCGGTCTACTCGCTGTGGCCCTTCGGCCGCACCCTGGTGCCCAAGCCGGGCGTGGGCGTCGGCTCCGGCCTGGCGAACATCCTCTGGGTGGTGCTGGCCGGCTGGTGGCTCGCGCTCTCGCACATCCTCGCGGGCATCGCCCTCTGCGTGACGATCATCGGGATCCCGTTCGGCATCGCCAACTTCAAGCTCGTACCGGCGGCGTTCTGGCCGCTCGGCCGTGAGGTCGTCGACGCGCCGTGACCCGGCATCACGTTATCCACTTACAGCGGGCGAGTCCCCCGGGCTGACGACGATCCGTCGTTCAGACGGGGGAAGTCAGGTCGGCCGCGTCGGTACATCATGAAGCGATGACCATACGCGCGCGAACCGTGGGCTGGGTGGCAGCCGTCATCGGCGGGCTGGCACTGCTCGGGCTGGGTGTGCTCTTCGTGACCCTCGGCTTGGACCAGTCGGACAAGGTCGCCAGCGTGACTGGCGCGTTCTCCGCCCTGCTCGGTCTCCCACTCTCGGTGTACGGCATTGTGCTCGCCCGCCGAAACGTCAGTGGACAGCCAGCCACGGAGAGTGCCCGGAAAGTGTCCGATCCTGCGAGTCCGGCCCTTGGTCTGCACCAGCAGATCCACGCCGGACGGGACGCCTACACAGCGGGCGGTGACCAGCATTTCGGGTCCGGTGGCCCCGGAGCGGGACGGTGAGACAGCTGACGCCAGCGAACGATGGGTTACACGCCGGACGGGACGCGTACGTCGCCGGGCGCGATCAGCACTTCTATGGCGTCGACGGTCCGCCATTCGCAGTCGAGCCCTATCGCCGTGCAAGCGCCCCTGAGTTGGCAGAGCTGATTGAGCTGCGGGCACAGCCAAGCAAGTTACTCAATGCCCGCCGGCAGGTAATTCCGTTCACCGGTCGGGTTTTGGAGCTCGACGAGATCCGGACTTGGCGCGACGGCCCTGGCCGGCATGGGGTGTGGCTGATCCACGCTGCGGGTGGGCAGGGCAAGACCCGGCTCGCCAACCAGGCTGCCGAGGAGGCAGTCGACGCGGGTTGGGCGGTGACGGTCGCGCGGCACCGTTCGGAGAACCCTGGCTTCGGGCAGCCGATGGCGGTGGCCGATGAGCAGCCACTACTGATGGTGGTGGACTACGCCGAACGGTGGCCGCAGCACGACCTGCACACCTTGCTGCACCGCCACTCGGGCCGTGCCGGTCAGCTGAGGATGCTCTTGCTGTCCCGTTCGATCGACTGGTGGGCACCCTTCGACGCCGAATGCGACGACCTGGGCATCAGCGCGCGGAGCCCTCGGGAACTGCCCGCGCTCGCCGGTCCGGAGGCCGATCGCCGGGTGCTGTTCGAGGCGGCCTGCCGGCGCTTCGCAGAGGTCTACCGGCTGACGGAGCGGAGGACTCTGGAGCCCGCCGGTCGGCTCACCGACCATCTTTACGGACTGACGTTGGGGCTGCACATGGCGGCTCTCGCTGCGGTCGACGCGCAGGCGAACAGTCAAGAACCGCCGCAGCGGTCGGCGGATCTCTCGCAATACCTGCTCGACCGCGAGCGACGGTATTGGAGTCGGCTGTACGGCGAGGACGCCACCACGACGACCGCACGCATCGTCTTCATCGCGGGGCTGTGTGGACCTCAGCGCCCGGCTGACGCGAGGGACATGCTGGTGCGGACCGGCCTGCCCGAGGCGGCGCAACTCAGCGCCCAGCGCCTGTTGGATCGTCACGCCCGCTGCTACCCGCCCGCGGATGCGGATTCCGCTCTGGAACCGTTGTACCCGGATCGGCTGACCGAGGACTTCATCGCACTGACCCTGACCGGTGGTGCGTTCGGCGGCCATACCGATCCTTGGTCCACCGAACTCATCACCACCACAACCGTCGACGAGCAACGGATAACCCGACATCACCCTGGACCACTCTTCAAGCGCGACGGTGCGCATCGCCCGCCCAGACACGTTGGTCGGGCATTGACGTTCCTCGCGGCTGCCGCCACTCGCTGGGACCACGTGGCGGAGAGGCTACGAAACCTGCTCAACGCCGATCCCGCCCTGGCCGTTGACGCCGGAAGTACCGCACTTCTAGCGGTCACACCGCATCTCGAGGCAGACCTAGCGAGAGCGATCACCTTCCACTTGCCCGAGCGCAGCATCGACCTCGACCCTGCGTCAGCGGTTCTCACCGAACGTCTTGTCGCCCTGACCACGGCTGGTGCCGCAGCCAATGAGCAGGCCGAGCTCCACGTCATTCTCTCCTGCCGCCTGAGCAACGCTGGGCGCCACACGGAAGCTGTCGTCGCGGCACGGAAGGCGACGGATCTCTACCGGCGAATGGCAGAGTTACACCCCGATACCTACCTGCCGCACCTGGCCGGGTCGCTCAACAACCTCGGGGTTTTCGTATCAAATCTGGGCCGCTACGAGGAGGCCCTGGGCCTGACCCGAGAAGCAGCCACCATCTATGGACAGCTCACCGAGACAGACCCCGCCGCACATGCTCGGAATTTCGCCGCGTCCCTTAACAATCTTGGCACTCGCCTCGCGGATCTGGGACGGCGCGAGGAAGCGCTCACCCCCACTCAGCAGGCCGTGAACATCCAGCGATACCTTGCCAAGACCAATCCCACGATCCCTCAGCTGCCTGACCTGGCCGGGGCACTGGACAACCTCGGCACCTGCCTGGCGGCATTGGGCCATCCAGAGGAAGCTCTCGCGGCGACGCAGGAGGCCGTCACATACTTTCGCCAGCTGGTCGAAATTGATCCTCCCGCCCACCTACCAAGCCTCGCCTTGTCGCTGAGCAACCTTGGCAATCTTCTCGCCGCACTGGGACGCCGCGAGGATGCGCTCAGCCAAACTCAGGAGGCCGTGCACCTCCGACGGCAGCTGGCCGAAACCAACCCCGCCGCCTACCTGCCGGACCTGGCCGGGTCGCTGACCAACCTCGGCATCCGCCTTTCCGAGTTGAAACGGTGCGAGGAGGCGCTCACTCCCACCCAGCAGGCCATGCACATCCGACGGCAGCTCGCCGAAACCAACCCCGCCGCCCATCTGCCGGACCTGGCCAGGTCGCTGACCAACCTCGGGGTATTTCTTTGGCAGGTAGGACGCTACGAGGAAGCTCTCACCCCCATGAAGGAGGCCACCACCGCACTTCGACGGCTGGCCGAAACCAACCCTGCGGCCTACCTACCCGATCTTGCTATATCGCTGAGCAACCTCGGTCTGGGCCTCGCGCGTGGGAGCCCGCGGCAAAAAGCTGTGGTTGCGGCACAAGAAGCCCTGATGCTCAGCCAACAGCTGGCCCAGACCAACCAGGCTGCCCACCTGCCCGGCCTCGCTCAGACACTGTGGGCACATGCTCGGGTCTGCCTGATGACCAGCCAGAACCTGAGGACGGCGCTCACCCACATCGACGACGCAATCGGCATCTACCAACGCCTGGCGACGCGCTTGCCAGCATCGTTCGACCACCCGCTCTGGTCTGCCTGCCATACACGCGCGGATGTTCTTGATGCTCTGGGCCGCCACGACGAGGCGTCCGAGCTGCGCCGGAACCTGACCTCGTCCGGTGAAGTCTGACCCGACCACCATCGACCGGCATCTGGTCGTTGTCCAGAGCGCCGGTGGAGGTCATGGCGGAGGCCGAGCCGGTCATCCGGGGCGTGCTCCCCGGCGCGAACGTGCCCACCTCCATTCGCGGCAACGGGCTTCCCGTCGTCCACGGCTCGGCCGCCGACCTGCCGTCGATCCTCGACACCTGGCTCGCCGACCACGCCGAAGGAATCGCGTGCGTCATCGGCGACCCGACCTTCCCGCCGACGTCCCGGGTCCGGTCACTGAGCCCGGAGCAGGCCAAGGGCCTCGAATTCGACCTGGTCGTCCTCGTCGACCCGCAAGCGTTCGGCAGCGGCATCTCAGGGGCGGTCGACCGTTACGTCGCGATGACCCGGGCCACCCAGCAACTCGTGCTCCTGACCAGCAGCTGAGCGCGTGCCGGCCGGATCCGGGGACGACCGGGGCGATGTCGCTCTCCGACCCCTCTCAGCGATGACGGGGGCCGAATCAGCGTGGCGTTTCGCCGGCTCGACCGGTACCGTCGCGCTCTTCGGCCGCCGCGCGCCGCCGGAGTCCGCGAAGGCGCATCTGCATGACGCAACCCACGCCCGCACGGCGTCGACTCGACGCCGCCCTTGCCCATCTCGCCGCCACCTTCGGTGGCATGACGGCCCACCCCGACGACGGCAACTGCGAGTGCCACTGGGGCAGCGCCGAGGAACTTGCCCTGCTCAAGACCCCGGACGTCGAGCTGGACCCGGATCTGCTGCGCCGTACCTACTCGGCCGGCGACTGGGATTTTCCCGCGGCCATGCTGCGCCGGATCCTGCCCCAACTCGCCACGGCATTGGTCAACGGCGAGGTGGAGCGTCTGAGCAGCATGGACCATGCGGGGCATGCGTTCGCGCGCGGTCGCTGGCAGGAGTGGCCCGCCGAGCAGTCGACGGCGATCCGCGAGTTCCTGGACGCCTGGTGGGTCGTCACGCTCACCGACCCAGACGCCGAGGTGCCGGCACACGCGGTGCTGGCCATGCTCGTGGAAGCCTGTGGCGTCCTCGACCGCTGGCTCGGCGTCTGGGCGACGGAGAACGGTCCGGTGGCGAACCGACGGCTCGCCGCGGCTTTCGGAGAGTGGGATTACGACCTGCTCTGCGATGAGCTGCCGTGGAGCACCTGGACGTTGACGGACGACGTCAAGGAGATCCTCCGTGCGGAGCTCACCGCATGGCTGCTCCAGCACGCCCCGGCCCGGCTGCGGACGGTCGACACCGACCCGGAACTACTGCACCGGATCAGGCTGCTCGGCATCCCGGACCCGGCCCGCTTTGACGACCCGCACTGGCCGACCTACACCCACTGACCGGGCCGCAACTGCTGCTCAACCCGGCCGGGCGGTTACGGCGGCCAGGTGTTCGCGGACGGTGCGGAGCGCAGGTCGGTCCAGGTCCGCGCCACGAAGTAAGCACCCGGTCTGACCCCGCGACCGATCAGGGCCGCCTGAAGGCGGCCCTGATCGGTCGCCGCAACTAGCTGCCGAGCGTGACGTGCAGGATTCTCTCGTTGCTGTTGTTCGGGGTGCTGTCCTTGTCACCGACGTTGGTGGTGGTCAGCCACAGCCCCCCGTCCGGAGCCGGCTCCACCGTCCGCAGCCGGCCGTAGGTGCCACTGAAGTACGTCTGCACGTTCGTCAGGCTGCTGCCGCTGATCACCGCGCGGTACATCCGAGCGCCTCGGGCGCAGGCCACGTAGAGCGCGTCGCGGACGATCGTGATGCCCGAACAGGACCCTTCGGCAGTCGGGTACGTGCGCGCCGGCGCGATGAACCCGGCCGTACCGCAGGTGCCGCTGGTGCCCTCACAGGCCGGCCAGCCGTAGTTTCCACCCTTGGTGATCAGGTTGGTCTCGTCCATCACCGAGTTACCGAACTCCTGCTCCCACAGCCGGCCCTGCGAGTCGAACGCCAGCCCCTGCGGGTTGCGGTGGCCGTAGCTCCACACGTAGTTGCCGAACGGGTTGTCCGAGGGGACGGTGCCGTCCGGGTTGAGTCGCAGAATCTTGCCTTCGAGGCTGGACCGGTCCTGGGCGTAGTTGCCGTTCTGGGCGTCGCCGGTGCTGGCGTACAGCTTGCCGTCCGGGCCGAACCGCAGGCGACCGCCGTCGTGGTACTTGTTACGCCGGATGCCGCTGAGCAGGACCTGCTCGCTGGCGGTGTTGAGTCGCCCGTTCTCCAGCCTGATCCGGACGATGCGGTTGTCGCTCGGCGAGGTGTGCATGATGTAGAGCCAACGGTCGCTGGCGTAGCTGGCCGAGATGGCGAGCCCCAACAGGCCACCCTCACCGTCGGTGCTCTGCACGTTCGGCACCGTGCCGAGGTTGGTCTTGGCCCCGGTGCTCGGGTTGAGCTGGATGATGTCGTGCGCGTCGCGGCGGTTGTAGAGCACGCTGCCGTCGGGCAACGTCACCAGACCCCACGGGATGTCGGTGTCGGTGGTGACCTGCCGCACCCCGCACACCGGGTTGGCGCACGCCGCACCGGTGGTCACCGTCACCGTGGCACTGCGCGACGAGGCGTTGTCCTGAGCGTCCCGAGCTACCACGTAGTACTGGTAGGAGGTGTTCGCCGTCAGGCCGCTGTCGGTGAACGTGGTCGCCGGCGGCGCGCCGGTGACAGTGCCCACCTTCGTGCCGGCCCGGTAGATGTCGTACGCCCGCACACCGATGTTGTCGGTCGACGCGGTCCAGCGCAGCGTCACGGTGGTGCCCGACGTGGTGCCGGTGAGCTGTTGCGGCGCGGTGGGCGGCTGACTGTCGGCCTGGCAGGGCGGCGGTGTGATCGAGACGGTGGCGCTCGCCTGCGAGACGTTGCCGGCGGCGTCGCGGGCGTTGACGTACAGACCCCAGGTCGCCCCGGCCACCACGGTCAGGTTGGTGGAGAGCGTCGTACCGCTCACCGACGTCATCAACTGGCCGTCGTGGTAGATGTCGTAGAAGGCCACCGCGACGTTGTCCGTCGAGGCGTTCCACGCGAACGTCACCGAGTTGCAGGTCAGGCCGCTGACCCGTGGGCTGCCCGGCGCCGTCGGCGGCTGGCTGTCGGCGCTGCCGAAGGACGTCGTCCACCGTTGGTTGGACTGCCCGTTGCAGGTCCAGAGACCGACTGTGGTGCTGTTGGCGGTGCCGGCGCCGTTCACGTCCAGGCACAGGCCGGACTGGACGCCGACGATCGTCCCCGAGGTGGTGGTCCGCCAGCGTTGGTTCGCCCCACCGGTGCAGTTGTTGATCTGCAGGGCGGCCGGCGCGGTGGTGTCCTGACCGACCACGTCCAGGCACATCGTGTCGTCGTAGACCCGCAGCTCACCACTTGAGGTGAAGGTCCACGCCTGATTGGCCTGGCCATTGCAGTCGTAGATGTTGATGCCGGCACCGGCGGTCCTGACGTTGCCGACCACGTCCAGGCAACGACCGCTGGCCACGCCCACGACTGTCGACGGCGCCGCGGCGGACGCCGGCACACCGACGGCCAGGCTCAGCAGCGTCACCGCCGCCATCGCCACCGGCAACAGCCGTCGTCGTGGGCGTCGTGGGTTGCTCAGTGCGACGACTCGCATCAGTCCTCCAGGCTCAGGGCATCGACCGGCCCACCCAGACGACGAAGCGCCCGACCACGCCGAACAAGCACATCGACCATCAAAGATGCATTCGTCGCACAAGTCAAACGATGTCCCTCGATCGGGGGCATACCTGCCCACCATCGGTGCACCCGTCCTCCTCCTCAGGTCGTAAGCGCATTGCCGTCTCGCGCCAGATGGCTCGGGGCGGTCACTCGAACAGGCTTGTTCCAAGGCATCGGGTGACGCCGTACGGACCTGCTCCGGACACCCGTTCGCCAGGAAAGGCACTGGCAGACGATGCGCTCTCTTTCCCTTCTCGCCCCCGCTGCACCCCGACCGGTCGTCCGACTCGGCGCGGTGCTCCTGACCACTGTCGCCATCGCTGTCAGCGCCGCTGGCTGCGGCGCGGCGCAGCACGACCCCGCACCGCCCATCGACGCTCCGGCGGCACCGGCCGCCGCGAGCGGGGCGGGTTCCGCCCTGACCGACACCGACGTCAACGCCTGGCTCGACGGCCTGCTGCCGGCCGCCCTCGACCGTAGCGGCATCGCGGGAGCCACTGTCGCCGTCGTGAACGACGGCAAGATCCTTACAACCCGGGGGTACGGGTACGCCGACACCGGGTCCGGCGGGAACGCCGGCGTACCGGTCGACCCGGACCGCCATCTGTTCCGGATGGGATCGGTGTCGAAGCTCGTCACCGCCACCGCGGTGCTGCAACTCGTGCAGGACGGAAAGCTCGACCTCGACACCGACGTCAGGACGTACCTCGACTTCGAACTGCCTCTCCGCCACGAGCGGGCCGTCACCCTGCGGCACCTGCTGACGCACACCGCCGGGTTCGAGGAGCGGATCGCCGGCCTCATCGGCACCGACGGCAGCGACCTCAACCTGCGCAAGGCCCTGATGACCGACCCACCGGAGCAGATCTACCAGCCCGGCACCGTCCCCGCGTACTCCAACTACAGCAACGCGCTCGCCGGCTACATCGTCGAACGCGTCAGCGCAACGCGCTTCGAGGAGTACGTCCAACGCAACGTCCTGGACCGCGCGGGCATGCCGTCGTCGACCTTCGAGCAGCCCCTCCCGGCGGCGCTGCGCGACCGGATGTCCAACGGGTACGACACCTCCGCCGGGCCTGCCGTGCCGTTCGAGATCGTCGGCACGCCCCCGCCCGGTGCGCTGAGCGCCCCGGCGACGGACATGGCGCGATTCATGCTCGCCCAGCTCGGCGAGCCGGTGGGCTTCGCGCCCCTGCTGGACCAACCGACCCGTGAGCTGATGCAGCGGCCGGCACTCGACGCGACGTCGTTGGGCACGCTGGCCGACGGGCCCCGGATGACCCTCGGATTCTTCACCGAGAACCGCAACGGCCACCGGATCCTCGGCCACGGCGGCGACACCAAGTACTTCCACTCGCACCTGCAGATCTACCCCGACGACCGCGCCGGGATCTTCCTGTCCCTCAACAGCAACGGCTCCGGCGCCCTCGACAGCCACGAGCTTCGCGATTCGGTAGTGAACGGCTTCGCCGACCGCTACTTCCCCGCCCGCGACGACCAGCAGACCGTCGGCGTGGACCCGGCGACCACCGCCGAGCACGCCGCGCTGGCCGCCGGCACCTACGAGTCCTCGCGAGCGATCGGGAGCAACTTCCTGACGGCGATCGGCCTGGTCGGTCGGACCACTGTCAGCGTTGCCGACGGCGACCGGTTGCTGCTGGACCCGGGCCCGCTGTCGAACTCTCCCGCCCTCTACGAGGAGGTGGCGCCCTGGGTCTGGCGCGAGGTCGACGGGCAGCGCACGATCGCCATGCGGGCGACCGACGACCGGGTCGAGGCGATCAGTTTCGACTCCGCGTTCGCGTTGCTGCCCGTCGAGCCGGCCCGCGCCTCCGCCGTGGCCGTCCCGGTGCTGGCCCTGTCCACCGTCGTGCTGCTGCTCGCCGTGCTGTCCTGGCCGGTCGGGGCGATCGTCCGCCGTCGGCTCGGGCGCGCTGCCCGGGAACGGACGGGGCGCACCGCGCGGATCCTGAGCCGCCTCGCCGTCGCCGGCACGCTGCTCGCGTTCGCCGGTTGGGTGCTGACCATCGGCAGCATCATGAGCCTCCAGGACGTGCCCGGGCCCGCCCTGCGCACCATCCAGGTGCTGCAACTGCTCGGCCTGCTCGGAGTGCTGCCCGCCGCCGTCCGGCTCGTCGACGACGTGCGACGCCACGTCGGCTGGCGGCGGATCACCGGCAGCGGCCTGATCCTGTTCGCTCTCGCCGGAGCGGGCTGGTTCGCCGTGGAGTTCCACCTGCTCGCGCCTAGCATCTCCTACTGACCCGCCCGACCCGGGACGATCCGGAGCAAGGATGCGCACCCCATGAGGGACCACGTCGACACCGAACCCGGCACACCGCGACTGACGAAGTGGCTCGACGGACGGCTCACCCGGCTCGGGGTGAACGGCGTGTTCCACCGGGACTGCCTGCTGGCCGCGGCGCTGACCGTCCTGACGTTCGTACTGCTCACCGCGCTGTTCTGGTTCGTGGCACCGGAAGATGGGGTGTCGTTCGACCCGGCGCGGGCCTGGCTGCTCGTCGCCATCTGCTGCGCGCAGGCGATGCTGCTGTGCCTGCGTCGGGTCCGGCCACTGCTCTGCCTCGCGCTCGTCGTCGGCCTTCAACTGCCCATCATCGGCTTCTCCCTGCCGGAGGCGACCATCCGGGGCCTCGCACCGTTCGTCGCGGCGTACACGGTCGGGTCGTTGCTGCCGGTTCGCCGTGCGCTGCTGGCCGTCGGCGCGGTCGTGGTGGTGGAGTCGATCGGGGCGGCCGTCGTGGTGACCCCGGATCTGCTGACGGCCATCGCGTACGTCTCGGCGAGCGCCCTCACCTACGCCGGCGCGACCTTCGTCGGCGGCTACGTGGCCACCTACCGACGCTACGTGGAGTTGGTCCGGGTGCGGGCGGACGAGGCGATCCGGGAGCAGCACACGAAGGTCCAGGCGGCGATCGGCGCGGAGCGTTCCCGGATGGCCCGGGAGTTGCACGACGTGGCCGCGCACCACCTCTCCGGCATGGTCGTGCAGGCGGCGGCGGTCGAGCGGCTGATCGACCGGGACCCGGCGGCCGCGAAGGCCGGTGTGGCCTGGATCCGTAGCCAGGGCAAGGAGACCCTGGACAACCTGCGGCTGGTCGTCGGTGTGCTGCGCGGCAGACCGGGGCACGAGGGCGGCGACGGTGCTGCTCCGGTGCCGGGGCTGGGCATGCTCGACGACCTCGTCCGCACCGCGGGCAACCTCGCCGGCCCGGTGGAGTTCGTCCGGGAGGGCGAGCAGCGCGAGGTGCCGCCGATCGCCGACGTCGCGCTCTACCGGATCGCGCAGGAGTCGCTCAGCAACGCACGCCAGCACGCCCCGGGCGCTGCGGCGCGGGTGGTGCTCCGCTTCGAGCCCCGCTCGGTGTCCCTGGAGGTGGTGAACGAACCTGCCGCGCCGCGACGCGTACCGGCGGCACGCACCGGTGGCGTCGGCCTGGTGGGCATGCGTGAGCGGGCCCAGCTGATCGGGGCCACGTTCACCGCCGGCCCGACGGCGGCCGGTGGCTGGTCGGTCGCCGCGACCCTCCCGACGAACGGTCCTGCCACATCGCGTCCGAAGGAAGAGGCCCCGGCATGATCAGAGTGATGCTCGTGGACGACCAGGCAGTGGTCCGCGCCGGCTTTCGCGTCATCCTGGAGCAGGCCGGCGAGATAGAGGTCGTGGCCGAGGCGTCGAACGGGTCCACCGCCATCGAGCTGGCCCGCCGGCTGCAACCTGACGTCATCTGCATGGACGTCCGGATGCCGCACGGCGACGGGCTCACCGCGACCCGGCAGATCGTCGCCGAGGCGAGCGGAACGCCACCGGCGGTGCTGGTCGTGACGACCTTCGACCTCGACGAGTACGTCTTCGGCGCGTTGGAGTCCGGCGCCAGCGGGTTCATCCTCAAGGACTGTGAGCCCGACGAGCTGATCGAGGCGATCCGTCGCCTGGCGAGCGGGTACGGGCTCGTCGACCAGGCCGTCACCCATCGGGTGATCTCCGAGTTCGCCAGGCGTACACCCGCTCCCCGCTCGGACGCGGCGGCGGCGCACCAGTTGACCGCGCGGGAGACCGAGATCGTGGAGTTGCTCGCGCAGGGCCTGTCGAACGTCGAGATCGCCGAGCGGCTCTTCATCGAGACCAGCACCGTCAAGTCGCACCTCGGGCGCGCCATGACCAAGATCGGCGTACGGGACCGGCTACAGACCGTCGTGTGGGCGTACCAGAACGGGGTGGTCCACCGGTGACAGCGCCCCTGGTCCGCTGCCCGGCGGCGGCGGGTCGACCCGCAGTCGAGAGTGGACATTGTCGGAGTACGATCCGGGTCGTACCGCTGTGGTGACCTCCAGCTGACGACCCCTCGATAGGAGCCTGGCATGGCCGGCCCGGACCCCGAACTCGCCGCGAAGCTTCAGCCCGACGTGCCGCACGCGGCACGGATCTGGAACTACTGGATGGGCGGCAAGGACAACTTCCAGTCCGACCGGGCGGCCGGCGACGCTGTCGCCGAGGTCTACCCGGAGATCGTCCTCATGGCACAGCAGTCCCGTGTCTTCCTGGTGCGGGCGGTGCGTTACCTCGCGGCCGAAGCGGGCATCCGGCAGTTCCTGGACATCGGCACCGGTCTACCCAGCATGCAGAACACGCACGCGGTCGCCCAGGGCATCGCGCCCGACTCCCGCATCGTCTACGTGGACAACGACCCGATGGTGCTGGTGCACGCGCGGGCGTTGCTGGCCAGCACGACGTCGGAGGGTGTCACCACCTACGTTCCGGCCGACTACCACG
This sequence comes from Micromonospora sp. NPDC047753, assembly GCF_040642735.1. Lineage (NCBI taxonomy): Bacteria > Bacillati > Actinomycetota > Actinomycetes > Micromonosporales > Micromonosporaceae > Micromonospora > Micromonospora sp. NPDC047753. The sequence goes on from NZ_JBEYSL010000169.1 coordinate 12,523, forward strand.
ACCCGGAGAAGATCCTCGCCGAGGCGGCGCAGACGCTCGACTTCAGTCAGCCCATCGCCGTGATGTACATGGGCGTGATGGGCTACGAGCCGGACCTTGCCGAGGTGCGGTCGATCGTCGAGCGGACGATGGCCGCGATGCCGTCCGGCAGCTACCTCGTGCTCTGGGACGGCACCGACACCAGCCCCGCCGTGGTCGCCGGTGCCGAACGGCTGGCACAGAGCGGTGGAGTGCCGTACATCCTGCGCAGCCCGGAGGAGCTCGACACCTGCTTCGCCGGGTTGACCAAGGTGGAGCCCGGCCTGGTGCCGATCC
>NZ_JBEYSL010000170.1:0-12743 GCF_040642735.1 Micromonospora sp. NPDC047753
TGCTGCCCGACCGGTCCCGCTGCCCCCAGGGGTACGAGCACGAAGGGTGCTGCGGGGAGCTGCCGGCCGCGCCGGAGCAGCCGCCCGCCGCCCGCCGCCCGCCGCCCGGACCTTGCACCGACCTTGCCCCGCCCAGCCACCCGCCTGCGCCTCTAGCCCCGACCTCGCCCGCTCGCTCTCACCCGGACCTTGCTCTGCCCCGCCACCCGCGTTCGCCCTTCGTCTCGCGCCGCCCCACGCCGCCTCGCGGCGCCCCACGCCGCCTCGCGGCGCCCCACGCCGCCTCGCGCCGCCCCACGCCGCCTCGCGCCGCCCCACGCCGCCTCGCGCCGCCCCGCGCCGGCCCACCCCGCGCCGCGCCGCCCCCACACTGCCCACCCCGCCGCAGACTGCCTGCCGCTGTTGGCCGCCAGGCCAACGGCTAGCCAGGGACGAGCGCTGGAACCACATCCGCTGATCAGCCTGATGTCTGTGAGTCATCACGATGACTCGCAGACATCACGCTCATCGCAGTGAGGCCCGCCAGGTCATGCGCTCGGCGATTCAGGGCGCGCGGATCGCGCTGCAAGTCGCCGACCTGCCGCAGCGGGATCGCGGGCAACTCGCCAGTGGTCCACCATGCCGGGATGTCATCGACTCGCCTTGTCACCCTGCTCGGTGCTGCCGCGCGGCATCAACGACAGCTGCGCGACCTGAGCCAGCGTCAGTTGGCCAGCGTCAGTTGGCCGCGTTGGCCGCGTTGGCCGCGTTGGCCGCGTTGGCCGCGTTGGCCGCGTTGGCCGCGTTGGCCGACCAGGCTGCGGTGGCCCGGTTCGAACGCGGCCGATCACTCCGCCGCGACCCCGCGACGTGAAAGAGAGCCCGAGTGGAGCTTTGCCTCCGGGTCGCTCGACGCGCCGTCGGGCGCGCGGGGCGACCGGGCGGGGCGGGCACACCAAGACGTTGAATGTTATCGATAACACCGGGCGGTGGCCCGGCTTCGCGTCGGGTGGGTCGCCCTCTGGGGGCGCTCAGCCAAGAGCCCGCATGGTCGTCGATGGCTGTCGGGCGGATCCGAGCACGCGACCGTGACGCCTCGGGAATGTTATCGCTGCCATCATCTCCGAGGGAGAAGTGGCCGCTATCGGACGGCGATGTCGCAATGTGCGGCGGACCAGACCTGTCACGTCGCCCTGTTGGCGGCTCTCCGGGCAGCGCTCGTACCCGGCGCGGGCCCCAATCGTCAGATGGCTGCCGCAGTTGAGGGCGAAATGGTGGTTCTGTACCGGTTTGCTATCTACCTCCCGAGTCGGCCCGCCTTTCGCGTTCCGTTACGGAGCTGTTGCGGGTAGATGTCTTGACGAGGCTGGATGTGAGCGTTAACACTATCCCCGTTAACGGTGGAGGTGAACATGAACCGTGTGGACGGAGCTGACGACCGCTACGTCGTCGGTGTCGACTATGGCACCCTGTCCGGGCGAGCTCTGGTGGTCCGTGTCGGCGATGGTGCCGAGTTGGGGACCGCGGTGCACGAGTACGGCGATGGCGTGATCAGTACGGCCCTTCCGGGAGGCCGAACGCTGCCCCCGGACTGGGCCCTGCAGAACCCGCAGGACTACCGCGACGTGCTGAGGTACGCCGTCCCGGCGGCACTGTCCGCCGCGGGGGTGGACCCGGCGGCGGTGGTCGGCATCGGCATCGACTTCACCGCCTGCACCGTGCTGCCGACGCTCGCCGACGGCACCCCGCTGTGCGAGACGCCCGAGCTGCGCGACCGACCGCACGCCTGGGTGAAGCTGTGGAAGCACCACGCCGCGCAGCCGCACGCCGACCGGATCAACGCGCTCGCTCACGAGCGGGCCGAGTCGTGGATCGGCCGGTACGGCGGCAAGATCTCCGCCGAGTGGCAGTACGCCAAGGGCCTGCAGCTCCTGGAGGAGGACCCGGAGGTCTACGACCGGGCCGAGCGCTTCATCGAGGCCGCCGACTGGATCGTCTGGCAGCTCTGCGGCACCGAGACCCGCAACGTCTGCACGGCCGGCTACAAGGGCATCCTGCAGGACGGTCACTACCCCTCCGAGGGCTTCCTGACCGCTCTCAACCCCAACTTCGGCGACTTCGTGGCCAAGCTCGACGGCCCGTTGCTGCCCCTCGGTGCCCGGGCCGGCGCGCTCACCGCCCAGGCCGCCGCCTGGACCGGCCTGCCGGAGGGGATCGCGGTGGCTGTCGGCAACGTCGACGCGCACGTCACTGCGGCGTCCGCGCAGGCGGTGCAGCCCGGTCGGCTGGTCGCCATCATGGGCACCTCGACCTGTCACGTCGTCAACGGCGCGGAGGTCGCCGAAGTGGCCGGCATGTGCGGTGTGGTTGATGGGGGCATCAGCCCCGGGGCGTGGGGTTACGAGGCCGGGCAGAGCGGTGTCGGCGACATCTTCGGCTGGTTCGTCGAGCACGCCGCCCCGGCCGGCGTCGACTCACACGTTCGCCTCACCGAGCTGGCCGCGAGTCAGCCCGTCGGCGCGCACGGCCTGATCGCGTTGGACTGGTGGAACGGCAACCGTTCCCTGCTGGTCAACCACGACCTCAGCGGGATGATCGTCGGCATGACCCTGGCCACCCGGCCGGCGGACATCTACCGGGCCCTGCTGGAGTCCACCGCGTACGGCACCCGGATGATCATCGAGGCGTTCGTCGACGCCGGAGTCCCGGTGAACGACCTGGTGATCGCCGGTGGTCTGACCAACAACGCGCTGCTGATGCAGATCTACGCCGACGTGACCAGGCGACCGCTGAACATCATCGCCTCGGCGCAGGGGCCGGCGCTGGGCTCGGCGATCCACGCCGCCGTCGCCGCCGGTGAGTTCCCCTCGATCCACGAGGCGTCGCAGGCCATGGGTCGGGTGCACGAGGCCGTCTACCGTCCGGACCCCGAGCGGGCCCGCGCCTACGACGCCCTCTACGCCGAGTACCGGACGCTGCACGACCACTTCGGTCGTGGCGGCAACGACGTCATGCTCCGCCTGCGGGCGATCCGCAACGCGGCGGTCGAGACCGCCACGACCACCCACGATGCCCCGTTGGAGGTGGTGGCGTGAACGCCGAGGTGACCCGACAGATCGCCGAGCTGCGCGAGACAGTGGCCCGGCTGCACGCCGAGCTGACCCGGTACAACCTGGTCGCCTGGACGTCCGGCAACGTCTCCGCGCGGGTACCCGGCCAGGACCTGATGGTGATCAAGCCGAGTGGGGTGAGCTACGACGACCTCACCGCGGCCACGATGGTGGTGTGCGACCTCGACGGCGTTCTCGTCGAGGGCGACTTCGCCCCGTCCAGCGACACCGCCGCCCACGCCTACGTCTACCGAGCCATGCCCGAGGTCGGTGGGGTCGTGCACACGCACAGCTCGTACGCGACCGCGTGGGCCGCGTGTGGGGAGTCGATCCCCTGCCACCTCACCGCCCAGGCCGACGAGTTCGGTGGGGAGATCCCGATCGGTCCGTTCGCGCTGATCGGCGGTGACGACATCGGCAAGGGCATCGTCGCCACCCTCGCCGGGCACCGCTCGCCGGCGGTGCTGATGCGCAACCACGGCGTGTTCACCATCGGCCGCGACGCCCGCGCGGCGGTCAAGGCAGCGGTCATGTGCGAGGACGTGGCGCGTACCGCGCACCTGGCCCACACCCTCGGGCAGCCGGTCCCGATGGCGCAGGCCAACATCGACTCGCTCTACGACCGCTACCAGAACGTCTACGGCCAACAACCAGTCGCACCGGCGGGTTCCTGACCCTGCACCGAAGACCCGGGACCCGTCGGTCTGCACCACGACGCACCAGCACGCACCACCCGCGTACGCCGCTTCTCGCACCTCTGCGGTCGGCGCGGTTACCCACCACATCCAGCCAAGGAGATTCGATGGGAAAGATGCGAACGCAGTCCGTTCGGTGGCGCGCTGCCGCAGTCCTCGCCAGCGTGCTGCTGGTCGGCGGCGTGGCGGCCTGTGGCAACAGTGACACCGGCGGCGGCGGGTCCAAGGACGATGGCAAGATCACGATGGGCTTCTCCCAGGTCGGTGCGGAGAGCGGTTGGCGTACCGCGAACACCACCTCGATCAAGGAGTCCGCGACCGCGGCCGGCATCGAGCTGAAGTTCGACGACGCGCAGCAGAAGCAGGAAAACCAGATCAAGGCGATCCGCAACTACATCCAGCAGAAGGTCGACGTGATCGCCTTCTCGCCGGTGGTGGAGTCCGGGTGGGACACCGTGCTCAAGGAGGCCAAGGACGCCGGCATCCCGGTCATCCTGACCGACCGCTCGGTGGACTCGGCCGACAAGTCGCTCTACAAGACCTTCCTCGGCTCGGACTTCGTCAAGGAGGGCCGGCTCGCCGGTGAGTGGCTGGTCGAGCAGAAGAAGACCGCCTCGGGCCCGGTGAACATCGTCGAGCTGCAGGGCAACACCGGTGCGGCGCCGGCGAACGATCGCAAGAAGGGCTTCGGCGAGGCGATCGCCGCCAACCCGAACCTGAAGATCATCGCCTCCCAGCCGGGTGACTTCACCCGGGCCGGCGGCAAGCAGGTCATGGAGCAGTTCCTCAAGGCCAACAAGCAGATCGACGTGTTGTTCGCGCACAACGACGACATGGGCCTGGGCGCGCTCGAGGCGATCACCGCCGCCGGCAAGGTGCCCGGCAAGGACATCACCATCATCACCGTCGACGCCGTCAAGGACGGCATGCAGGCTCTCGCCGACGGGAAGTTCAACTTCATCGCGGAGTGCAGCCCGCTGCTCGGCCCGCAGCTGATGGACCTGGCCAAGAAGGTCCACGCGGGCGAGGAGGTGCCTGCCCGGATCGAGACCGAGGAGACCACCTTCACGACCGAGCAGGCCAAGGAAGCTCTGCCCAACCGTAAGTACTGATCGACGACGGGGTCGCCACGTTCGCGTGGCGGCCCCGCCGCGCCGCTCTCCTACCCGAAACGGACCGGGCTCGGCCCGCGACGCCCCCGTACCACGCCCGCCCGAGCGCCCCCACTGGCGACCGGGCGGGCGTGGCGGGAGCGTAGCGGCCCTTCCGTGTCGACAACCCAGAAGAGGTCTGATGGGATGACGGATAGCCGTCCGGTCCTGACGATGACCGGGATCAGCAAGTCCTTCCCCGGGGTGCGCGCACTCCACGACGTCAACTTCCGGCTCTTCCCCGGCGAGGTGCACGCCCTGATGGGCGAGAACGGCGCCGGCAAGTCCACCCTCATCAAGGTGCTCACCGGCGTCTACGACACCGATGAGGGCGCGATCACCCTCGATGGCGAGGCCGTGTCGTTCACCGGCCCGATGCAGGCGACCGCCGCCGGTGTGAGCACCGTTTTCCAGGAAGTCAATCTCTGCACCAACCTCTCGGTGGCGGAGAACATCTTCATCGGCCGGGAGCCCCGGATCTTCGGCGCCGTCCGCTGGGGTGAGGTCCGCCGCCGGGCCCGAGACCTGCTCTCCCGCCTCGACCTCGACCTCGACGTCAGTGCGCCACTCGGCTCGTACTCGCTCGCGATCCAGCAGATGGTCGCCATCGCCCGCGCCATCGACATCAAGGCCCGGGTGCTGATCCTGGACGAACCGACGTCCAGCCTCGACGCCGGCGAGGTGGCACAGCTGTTCCGCATCATGCGGCAACTGCGCGACGAGGGCATCGCGATCCTGTTCGTGACCCACTTCCTCGACCAGGTCTACGAGATCGCCGACCGGATCACCGTGCTGCGCAACGGCGGGCTCGTCGGCGAGTACCTCACCACCGAGCTGCCCCAGCTCTCCCTGGTCGAGAAGATGATCGGCAAGGAGCTCGACGTCCTGGAGGGCATCGAGGAACACTCCCGGCGGGACCTGGCCGCGCTGGAGGAGGGCACCCCCCTGGTGGCGGTGTCGAACTTCGGTCGGGCGGGAGCGGTCGAGCCGTTCAGCCTCACCATCCACGCTGGCGAGGTGGTGGGCCTGGCCGGCCTGCTGGGCTCGGGGCGTACCGAGGTCGCGCGATTGTTGTTCGGCGCCGACCGGACCGACGGCGGCCAGGTGGCGATCGACGGCACGGCGAGCAGCCTGCGCACCCCCGCGCAGGCCATCGCCCACGGCGTGGGCTTCTGTTCGGAGAACCGCCGGGCCGAGGGGATCGTCGCGGACCTCTCGGTCCGGGAGAACATGATCCTCGCGATGCAGGCGGCCCGTGGCTGGCTGCGGCCCATTCCGCGTCGCCGCCAGGACGAGCTGGTCGACAAGTACGTCAAGGCCCTCAACATCCGGCCCGCCGACCCGGAGGTGCCGGTCCGCAACCTCTCCGGCGGCAACCAGCAGAAGGTGTTGCTGGCCCGGTGGCTGATCACCGAGCCGCGACTGCTGATCCTCGACGAGCCGACCCGGGGCATCGACATCGGCGCGAAAACCGAGATCCAGAAGCTCGTGACGCAGCTGTCCGACGGGGGCATGGCGGTGCTGTTCATCTCCGCCGAGCTGGAGGAGGTGCTGCGCCTCAGCCACAAGGTGGCCGTCATGCGGGACCGGCAGATGGTCGCGCAGCTCGCCAACGACGAGAGCCTGGACGCCGACCGCGTCATGCAGACCATCGCCAGCGGATCCCACCGGGAGGAGGCAGACCGATGAACGACACCATGAGCCGCTATCGGACGATGATCGGTCACCGGCTGTTCTGGCCCGCCGCCGTGCTGTTCGTCATGCTCGCCGCGAACACGATCTACCGGCCCGGGTTCCTGTCCGTCGAGCTCAAGGACGGGCACCTGTACGGCACGCCGGTCGACATCCTTCGGCTGAGCGCACCGCTGATCCTCGTCGCGCTGGGCATGACCCTGGTCATCTCCACCGGCGGCATCGACCTGTCGGTGGGCTCGCTCTGCGCGATCAGCGGCGCGATCGCCTGCATGTACATCAGCAAGCAGCCCGACCAGAACAGCCTTGGCGTGGTGGTGACCGCCCTCGCGATGGCGATGGGCGTCGCGCTCGTGCTCGGCGCCTGGAACGGGGTGCTGGTGGCCGTGATCGGGATCCAACCGATCATCGCCACCCTGATCCTGATGGTCGCCGGCCGAGGTCTCGCCCAGCTGATCACCGAGGGCCAGATCATCACCATCAACTCCGAGCCGTACCGGGCGATCGGCCTGGGCCACGCGTTGACGCTGCCGCTGGCCATCTTCATCGCGCTCGCCGCGGCCCTGCTCGTCGCCGCGTTCACCCGTCGCACCGCACTCGGCATGATCATCGAGTCGGTGGGCGGCAACGCCATGGCCAGCCGGCTCGCCGGCATCCGGTCCGGCCGGGTCATCTTCCTGGCGTACGTGATCAGCGCCGCGTGTGCCGCGGTCGCCGGTTTCATGATGACGGCGAACGTCTCCAGCGCCGACGGCAACGCCGCCGGCCTCTGGGTCGAGCTGGACGCGATCCTCGCTGTCGTCATCGGCGGTACGTCCCTCGCGGGCGGCCGGTTCTTCCTGAGTGGCACGATCATCGGCGCGCTGATCATCCAGACCCTGACCACCACGGTGTACGCCATGGACATCTCGCCGCAGACCTCGCTGCTGTTCAAGGCGGTCGTCGTCATCGCCGTCTGCCTCATCCAGGCGCCGGCCTTCCGGGCCCGGTTCAGCCGACGTAGGCGCAACGTCCCGCCGCCCGCCACCATCGCCGACAAGCCGAAGGAGCAGGTGCCGGCATGACCACTGGAACGCTTACCGCCGGTCGTACCCGGTTCCGGCTGCCGAGGAAGCAGATACCGGTCCTGGCGACGCTCGCCCTGCTGCTGGTGATGTACGGCATCGGCGTCTCGCAGTACACGGCGTTCTCCAACGTCCAGGTCATCTTCAACGTCTTCATCGACAACGGCTTCCTGCTCGTCGTCGCGGTGGGCATGACCTTCGTGATCCTCACCGGGGGCATCGACCTGTCGGTCGGTTCGGTGGTCGCGATGACGGCGATGGTGTCGGCCGCGCTGCTGCAGGACGGCATGCCGGCGGCGCTGGTGCTGGTCATCGCCCTGCTCATCGGTCCGACGCTCGGCCTGTTGATGGGCTGCGTCATCCACTTCTTCGAGATCCAGCCGTTCATCGTGACGCTCGCCGGGATGTTCTTCGCCCGGGGCATGTGCACCTTCATCTCCGGCGCGTCGATCCCGATCACCGACGGGTTCTGGACCTCGATGTCGCAGGAGCGGATCGGGGACCCGCGGGGCAACTTCGTGTCGATCAGCGTGCTGATCGCCTTCGTGGTGGTCGTCATCGCCGCGTACGTGCTGGCCTACACCCGGCTGGGACGTAACGTGTACGCCATCGGCGGCAACCCGCAGTCGGCGCTGCTGATGGGCCTGCCGGTGGGGCGGACCCGGATCGCCGTCTACACGATCAGTGGTCTGTGCTCGGCCATCGGTGGGATCCTGCTGTCCTTCTACACCCTCTCCGGCGCGCCGCTGATCGCCGTGGGGATGGAGCTGGACGTCATTGCCGCCGTCGTCATCGGTGGCACTGTGCTCACCGGCGGCGCGGGTTACGTCTTCGGCACGGTGCTCGGCGTGCTGGTCCTCGGCGTGATCCAGACTCTCATCACCTTCGACGGGAGCCTCAACTCCTGGTGGACCAAGATCGTGATTGGCGGTCTGCTCTTCGCGTTCATCCTGCTTCAGCGCCTCATCGGAATCCGTTACAAGTGACCGCCCCTCTCGCGGAAGGCAACTCCATGGCACCACACACCGAACCCGAGATCTGGTTCCTCACCGGCAGCCAAGGCATGTACGGCGAGGAGACGCTCCGCCAGGTGGCCGAGCAGTCTCGCCAGATCGCGGCCGCGCTCGACGACTCGCCGCAGATTCCCGCCCGCGTGGTCTGGAAGCCCGTCCTGACCAACAGCGGTGAGATTCTGCAGGTCTGCCGGGACGCCGCCGCTCAGGGTGCCGTCGGGGTCATCGCCTGGATGCACACGTTCTCGCCGGCCAAGATGTGGATCTCCGGTCTGGACGCGTTGCAGACACCGCTGCTGCACCTGCACACCCAGGCCAACGTTCTGCTGCCGTGGAACGACATCGACATGGACTTCATGAACCTGAACCAGGCCGCCCACGGCGACCGCGAGTTCGGGTACATCCAGACGCGTCTCGGCGTGGCCCGCAAGACGGTGGCCGGGCACGTCAGTGACCCGCGGGTGACCAGTCGGGTCGGGGCGTGGGCCCGCGCCGCGCTGGGCTGGTCGGCGATGCGGTCGCTGCGCCTGGCCCGTTTCGGTGACAACATGCGCGACGTCGCGGTGACCGAGGGCGACAAGGTCGAGGCCGAGCTGCGGTTCGGGGTCTCGGTCAACACCTACGGGGTCAACGACCTGGTCGAGGTGGTCGGCGAGGTCACCGACGCGCAGGTGGACGACCTGGTCAAGGAGTACGAGGACACCTACCGCATCGTCGGCGCGCTGCTGCCCGGCGGCGAGCAGCACGACTCGCTGCGGTACGCCGCGCGCCTGGAGCTGGGCATGCGCGCCTTCCTGGACGCCGGTGGTTTCCGGGCCTTCACGACGAACTTCGAGGACCTCGGTGGGCTGCGTCAGCTTCCGGGCATCGCCGTGCAGCGGCTGATGGCGGACGGCTACGGCTTCGGCGGTGAGGGCGACTGGAAGACCTCGGTCCTGGTCCGCACCCTCAAGGCGATGTCGGTGGGCGTGAGCGGCGGCACGTCGTTCATGGAGGATTACACCTACGACCTCACCCCGGGCAACGAGTTGGTGCTGGGCGCCCACATGCTGGAGGTCTGCCCGACCATCGCCTCCGACGTACCCAACGTGGAGATCCATCCGCTGAGCATCGGTGGCCGGGAGGACCCGGTCCGGTTGGTGTTCGACGCCGCGGCCGGTCCGGCCGTGGTGCTCGGGCTGGCCGACATGGGGGAGCGCTTCCGGCTCGTGGCCAACGAGATCGACGTGGTGGCCCCGCCGCAACCACTGCGCCGGCTGCCGGTTGCCCGCGCCGTCTGGCGTCCGCGCCCCGACCTGCCGGTCTCGGCCGAGTCGTGGATCACCGCGGGCGCCCCGCACCACACCGTCCTGTCGCAGGCGGTGGGCGTGGAGGAGCTGCACGACCTGGCGGAGATGAGCCGCACCGAGCTGGTCGTCATCGACGCCGCCACGGAGCCTCGCCGCTTCGCCGACGAGCTGCGCTGGAACCAGGCCTACCACCGACTGGCTCGCGGCTTCTGATCAGCGCGGCCTGACGGCCCCCCTCGACACGGGTGGTCCATCCCTGCCTGCGGGCTGGGTGGGCCACCCGTTCGCGTCTGGTCCTGGCAGCGACGCGAGGCGGCTGTGTTACGGCTTGACTAACAGCATGTTATCGCTCACAGTCTATAGCCAAGATGGTCGATGTCTTTGGCTGTCCGGCCACGCGCGCTCCCCACCTCTCCCGGTTTCGGCATCTCGCCGCCGTCACTGTCGGGCTGGCGGTGTTAGCGATCACATGGCCGGGCTCGGTCAGATCGGCGCCCCGCCCGGTGCCGCGGACGCCGACCCAGATCGCTCGGTTCGCGCCAGCAGAGGAGGATCATGCTTTCCATCGGTCGGGTTTCCCGGGGTGCGCCCCGTCGGCGCGGGTGGCTGTCGAGACTTGCTGTCGCCGCGATGGCGCTGGTGGTCGGTGGCGCGGCCTCAGCCGTCGCCTCGTCGCCCGCGTCAGCGGCGACTGTCGACACCAATGCGTGGTACGTGTTGGTGAACCGCAACAGCGGCAAGGCGCTTGACGTCTACAACCTGGCGACGAACGACGGCGCGCGGATCACCCAGTGGACCCGCAACAACGGCAACCAGCAGCAGTGGCAGTTCGTCGACTCCGGTGGTGGGTACTACCGGGTGAAGTCGCGGCTCTCCGGCAAGGTGCTGGACGTCTCGGGCTTCTCGACCGCCAACGGCGGCAGCATCGTGCAGTGGAGCGACACCAACGGCACCAACCAGCAGTTCCGGCTTGCCGACTCCGACGGTGGCTACGTCCGGTTGATCAACCGGAACAGCAACAAGGTGATGGAGGTGCAGGGCGCCTCGACCGCCGACGGTGGCAACATCGTGCAGTACGACGACTGGAATGGCACCAACCAGCAGTGGCAGTTCGTCCGCGTCGACGGCGGGACGGACCCCACGACGCCGCCCCCCACCACGCCGCCCCCGTCGAACGGTACGTTCTCGAACCCGGCCATCTGGCAGGACTTCGCCGACGTCGACATCATCCGGGTCGACAACGTCTACTACCTGACGTCGTCCACCATGCACTACTCGCCCGGCGCGCCGGTCCTGCGCTCGTACGACCTGGTGAACTGGGAGTTCGCGGGCCACGCCGTACCCCGACTCGACTTCGGGTCGAAGTATGACATGAGCGGCGGTAACGCGTACGTCGACGGGATCTGGGCGTCGACGTTGAACTACCGGCCGAGCAACAGGCAGTACTACTGGGCCGGGTGCATCGACTTCGCGCAGACCCACATCTACACCGCGTCCGCCGTCGACAGCACGTGGAGCAAGCACGCCACAATCCCCAACTGCTACTACGACGCCGGCCTGCTGTTCGACGACAACGACACCCCGTACGTCGCGTACGGCAACGGCACCATCAGCGTGGCGCAGCTCTCCGCGGACGGGAAGTCCCAGGTTCGTGCCCAGCAGGTGTACCAGACGCCGTCGAGCATCGGGACGCTGGAGGGCGCCCGCTTCTACAAGCGCAACGGCGCGTACTACATCTGGCTCACCCGCCCGGCCAACGGCCAGTACGTGCTGAAGTCGACGAACGGCCCGTTCGGCCCGTACGAGCAGCGTCAGGTGCTGCTCAACCTGCCCGGCCCGATCTCCGGTGGCGGTGTGCCGCACCAGGGTGGGCTGGTGCAGACCCAGAACGGGGACTGGTACTACATGTCCTTCGTCGACGCGTACCCCGGTGGTCGGATGCCTGCCCTGGCCCCGATCACCTGGACCGGCGACGGGTGGCCCGTGCTGCAGACGGTCAACGGCGCGTGGGGCAGTTCGTACCCGAAGCCGAATCTGCCCGCCCCGCCCCGGGCGGTCAAGCCGCTCACCGGCACCGACACGTTCGCCGGCACCACGCTCGGCCCGCAGTGGGAGTGGAACCACAACCCGGACAACAGCAAGTGGTCGGTCAACAACGGCCTGAACCTGCAGACCGCCACCGTCACCGGTGACCTGTACAAGGCGCGTAACACGCTGACCCACCGCATCCAGGGTCCCACCTCGACCGCGACCATCGAGTTGGACTACTCCACCATGCGCGACGGTGACCGCACCGGCCTGGCGGTGCTGCGCAACTCGTCGGCCTGGATCGGAATCCGACGCGACAACGGCTCCACCCGGCTGGTCATGCAGAACGGTCTGACGATGGACGGCAGCTGGAACACCACAAGTACCGGCAGCGAGGTGGCGAGCACCGCCGTCTCCGGTGGCCGGATCTGGTTGCGCGCCAACGCCGACATCAGACCAGGTTCCGGCCGACAGGCACGCTTCTCGTACAGCACGGACGGGGTGAACTTCACCTCGTTCGGCAACGCCCTGACACTGGCGAACAACTGGCAGTTCTTCATGGGCTACCGGTTTGCCATGTTCAACCACGCGACGCAGGCGCTCGGTGGCGCGGTCACCGTGCGGCGGTTCGACCTGACCACCCCGTGACACCGATCACACGACGATCGCTCTGACCGGTGGGAGGGCGTCGCGTCACCATCGGTCGGCTCCACCGCGGGATC
>NZ_JBEYSL010000171.1:0-12721 GCF_040642735.1 Micromonospora sp. NPDC047753
GGTCGTTCAGGCGGAGGGGAACAATCCCGACGGCGCCGAACACCTCACCCGGGTGGCCGACCCCTCAATGGTGTGACTGGGCGGTCAGCGGCGGCTCTCGCCGCTGCCGATCTCCTCGCGCTCGGGTCGGGCCTCGACCGGCGGGTGCCCCGGCGAGACCGGTGCCTCGACCGGCTTCTCGATCGGGTAGAAGAAGCCCCGGATGGCCGGGCCGAGGGCCCCCAGCCGGTTCATCTTCTTCGGTACGACCCAGCCGACGTAGTCCAGTTGGCCGTGACCGTCCGCGTGCCCGTTGGACGCGCTGAGCGGCTGGTGCACCTCGACGAACCGGCCGTCCGGCAGGCGCCGGATGATGCCGGTCTCCACGCCGTGCGCGAGCACCTCCCGGTCGTGCTGCTGCAGACCCAGGCAGAGCCGGTAGGTGACGTAGTACGCCAACGGCGGGACCACCAGCAGGCCGATGCGGCCCGCCCAGGTCATCGCGTTCAAGCTGATCTGGAACTTGTCAGCGATCACGTCGTTGGCGCCGGAGAGCGTCAGCACGATGTAGAACGAGACGGCCATGGCGCCGACGGCGGTCCGGGCCGGAGCGTCCCGAGGCCGCTGGAGCAGGTTGTGGCTCTTGCGGTCCTTGAGGTGCCGGGCTTCCAGGAACGGGTACATCGTCGACAGGCCCACCAGGATGCCGGGCAGCACGACAGTCGGCCAGAACAGCGGCGGGATGACGTACCCGTCGCCGAGCGGGATGTTGATTTCCCAGGCCGGCATGAGTCGGGTCGACCCGTCGAGGAACATGACGTACCAGTCGGGCTGGCTGGCGGCCGAGACCACCCACGCCTCGTACGGGCCGAACAACCAGATCGGGTTGATCTGGAACAGACCGCCCATCAGCGCGATGACGCCGAAGACGACCATGAAGAAGCCGCCCTGCTTCAGCGCGTACCGCGGGAACATCCGCTCGCCGACCACGTTGTTGTTGGTCCGGCCGGGGCCGGGCCACTGGGTGTGCTTCTGCTTGAAGACCAGACCCAGGTGGACGCTGATCAGCGCGACCAGCAGACCCGGGATGAGCAGCACGTGGGCGATGAAGAACCGGCTGATGATGATCGTGCCGGGGAACTCGCCGCCGAAGATCGACGAGGTGACCCAGGAGCCGACGACCGGGATGGACAGCATGATCGCCGAGGCGATCCGCAGGCCGGTGCCGGACAGGCCGTCGTCCGGCAGCGAGTAGCCGCTGAAGCCGGCCAGGAAGCCCACCCAGAACAGCAGCGAACCGATGATCCAGTTGGTCTCACGCGGCTTGCGGAAGGCGCCGGTGAAGAAGACCCGCAGCATGTGCACGACGATCGCGGCCATGAACAGCAGCGCCGACCAGTGGTGCATCTGCCGCATCACCAGACCGCCCCGGACATCGAACGAGATGTCCAGGCTGGAGGCGTACGCGGCGGACATCGGGGTGCCCTGCAACGGCGCGTAGCTGCCGTCGTAGACCACCTCGGTCATCGCCGGCTCGAAGAAGAAGGTGAGGAACACACCGGTCAGCAGCAGCACGACGAACGAGAACAGCGCGATCTCGCCGAGCAGGAAGGACCAGTGGTCCGGGAAGACCTTGTTCAGCAGCTTGCGCAGCGGGGTGGCCACCGCGAAGCGGTCGTCCACTCCCACCGCTGCCTTGCCCGGCGTCGCCGCAAGGTCAAACTTTCGACGCTTCATGGCCGCTCCCAGAAATCAGGCCCGACGGTCTCGGTGAAGTCGGACTTCGCCACGAAGAAGCCCTCGGAGTCCACCTCGATCGGCAGCTGCGGCAGCCGCCGGCTGGCGGGGCCGAAGACTGGCCGGGCGTTGTCGGTGATCAGGAACTGGGACTGGTGGCACGGGCAGAGCAGCCGGTTGGTCTGCTGCTCGTACAGGCTGGCCGGGCATCCCGCGTGCGTGCAGATCTTGGAGAACGCCGCGTAGTTGCCCCACATGTAGTCACCGTGACCAACCTTCTCGTTGGCCCGGCGCGACTCCTGCGCGTCCGAGTCGCGGAGGTGGATCAGCAGCGTCGGCGAGTCGGCGTGCTTGTTGCTCACGCCGTGGTCGATGCCGGGGAAGACGGTCAGCTGCCCACCGGTGCTGATGTCCGCCGGGCGGATCGGCCGGCCGTCCTCGCGGACCAGGCGGATCCGCTGGCCGCCCTCGGGCGTGGCGAACCCGGTGGTGAACATCTGGTTGTTCTTGTGCGGCTGCGAGATCAGGCCGCCGACCAGCGGCGCCGCGGCGACCGCGGCGACCGGCGCGAGGCCGGCCAGCAGCGAGATGCCGAGCAGGGGGCGACGCTTCACGCCCAGCTCGTCCGCCATGTAGAGCATGGTCTGGCCGGTGATGGTGCGGCCTTCGGAGTCCACCTGGCCCTCGTGCCGGTCCTGGATCGAGACCTCCTTGGGCAGCAACTTCTTGCCCCAGGTCAGGATGCCGAAGCCGACGGCGAGCAGGGCTACGCCGAGGGTGAAGCCGAGCAGCGGGGTGTAGAACTTGTCGCCGCCCCGGCCGGCCTCGTACTGCCACGGCCACCAGATGTAGATGGCCAGGAAGGCGGTCGCGGCCAGGCCGGTGATCAGGAAGAAGCCGGCGACCACCCGGGTCAGCCGTCGTTCCGCCTTGGTGCCCGGCAGCACCTGCGGCTCGTAGTGGACGATCTCGATGTCGTCCCGACGAGCGCCCTCACGAACGATGTCGAACCGGGTGAGCCTGGGGTCGTTCACGTCGAGCGGCTCCGGGCCGTGTGAGGCCTGGTGCTCGGGGTGGGTGCTCATGCCGTCACCTCGCTACGGGTGGCGCCGAGCGGCACCACAGCACTGAATCGGATGGCCTGCTCGATCACGACTTACCCGCGATCCACAGGCTGGCGAAGACGAGCGCGACGATGCCGACCAGGAAGATCGCCAAACCCTCGGTGGACGGGCCGTAACGTCCGAGGTTGAACCCACCCGGGTCCTGGTCGTGCTTCAGCGTCTCCTGGATGTAGGCGATGATGTCGGCCTTCTGCTCCGGCCGGAGCTGGTTGTCGCCGAACACCGGCATGTTCTGCGGGCCGCTCAACATCGCCGCGTAGATCTGGCGGTCGGTCGCGGGGTGCAGGCTCGGGGCGAACTTGCCCGACGAGAGCGCACCGCCGCCGCCACCGAAGGCGTGGCACTGCGAGCAGTTGATCCGGAACAGCTCACCGCCGGCGGCGATGTTGCCGTCCTCGCGGAGGTCGTCGCCCTCGGGCACGACCGGGCCGCCGCCAAGCTCCTGGATGTACTGGGCCAGCTGACGGGTCTGCTCGTCGGTGAAGACCGGGGGCTTGCGGTGCGCCTGGGCCTCCTGGCGGGCCAGCGGCATCCGCCCGGAGCTGACCTGGAACTCGACCCGGTCCAGGCCGAACGCGCGATCGCCGCCGACCTCGCCGCCGACCGCGAGCACCTGGTCGCGCGCCTCGCCGAACTGCCCGGTGTACGCGTCGTCGGCCGTCCCGCCAGCGCCTTCGTCCTGCTGCACCTGCCGGGCGCGACAGCGATCCGGGCCGCCCTCCGCGAGCGCGGCTGGGCGGTACGCCGAGGCGACACGTTCCCCGGCCTCGGCCCGGACTGGCTGCGGGTGGCCGTACGCGACCGAAACACCACCGACGAGTTCATCGACGTGCTGCGCGAGACCATGGAGGCATGATGCTGGAGACCACTATCGCGGCGATCCGCCCGGCGGACGAAGAGGCAATGGCCGCCGCCCGGGCGCTGCACGGCCGGCTGACCAAGCCGGCGGGCTCGCTGGGCGCGCTGGAGGAGCTTTCGGTACGCCTCGCCGGCCTGGCCGGAGTCTGCCCACCACCGCTGCCCGAGCCGGCCGCAGTGGCGATCTTCGCGGGCGACCACGGGGTGCACGCCCAGGGGGTCAGCCCCTGGCCGCAGGAGGTCACCGCGCAGATGATCGGCAACTTCCTGGCCGGTGGAGCGGTGGTCAACGCGTTCGCCCGGCAGGCCGGCGCCTCGGTCACCGTGGTCGACGTCGGCGTGGCCACCCCGCTGCCCACCGATCCGGCTTTGCTCGACCCGGCCGCCGACCCGGTCGTGCTCGACCCGGCCGTGCCTCGGCTGGTTGTCTCGTCCGTCCGCCGGGGCACCGGCGACCTCACAGTGACGGCGGCGCTGACCCGGGACGAGGCGCTGGCGGCGGTGCGGACCGGCATCCGGATCGCCGACGAACTGATCGACGCCGGTGCCGGCATCCTGCTCACCGGGGACATGGGCATCGGCAACACCACCCCGGCCGCCGTGCTGATCGCCGCGTTCACCGGCGCCGACCCACTCGACACCACCGGTCGGGGCACCGGGGTCGACGACCCGACGTACGCGCGCAAGGTGGCTGTGGTGCGGGCCGCGCTGGCCCGGCACACCCCCGACCCGGCCGACCCGCTGGGGGTGCTGGCCGCCGTCGGTGGTCTGGAGCACGCCGCCCTGGCCGGGCTGATCCTCGGGGCCGCAGCGCGCCGCACACCGGTGCTGCTGGACGGTGTGATCGCGGTCTCGGCCGCGCTCGCCGCCGCCGCGTTCGCCCCGGACGCGGTCTGCGCCATGGTCGCCGGCCACCGCTCGGCCGAGCCCGGCGCCACTGTCGCGTTGCGCCACCTCGGCCTCGACCCGCTGATCGACCTGGGGCTGCGCCTCGGTGAGGGCACCGGCGCGCTGCTGGCGTTGCCCGTGGTCACCGGCGCGGTCCGGGTGCTGCACGAGGTGGCCACCTTCGACTCCGCAGGGGTGGCCGAGAAGTGAGCACGCGCCGCGAACGAGCCGTCCGCTTCGGTGGTGCGGCGTGACCTCCAATCCGTACCCCCTGGGTTTGCGGCTGCACGGGCGGCGGGTGGTCGTGGTGGGTGGCGGCGCGGTCGCCACCCGGCGCGTACCCGCGCTGCTGGACGCCGGCGCGGACGTCCTGCTGGTGGCCCCGGAGCTGACTCCGGCGCTGCGCGTCCGGGCGGACGCGGGTCGGCTGCACTGGGTGCCGCGCCGGTTCGTGCCCGAGGACCTGGACGGTGCCTGGCTGGTCCAGGTCGCGGTCGACGACCCGATGGCGGCGGCTTCGGTGAGCGCCGTCGCCGCCGAGCGGCGGATCTTCTGCGTCCGGGCCGACGACCGGACGGCCGCCACCGCCTGGACCCCGGCCGTGACCCGGCACGGCCCGGTCACCGTGGCGGTGCTCGGCGGCGGCGACCCGCACCGGGCGATGACCGTCCGCGACGCCGTCCGCGACCTTCTGGCGGTCCGCCTGGCGCCCGCTGCTGCCGCCGCTGCGCCGCCTGGCGGGCTCGGTGCTGCCGCTGCGCCGCCCGGCCAGGCCGGTGCCGCTGCTGCGGCGCCCGGCGGGCTCGGTGCCGGTGTGACCGAGGCCGGTGTGACCGGCGGGCGGCAGGTCGGGCGGGTGGCGCTGGTCGGGGCGGGGCCGGGGGACCCGGAGCTGATCACCGTGAAGGGCTGGCGGCTGCTCACCGAGGCCGACGTGGTGGTCGCCGACCGGCTGGTGCCCGGACTACTCCTGGACGAGCTGCGCCCGGACGTCGAACTGGTGGACGCCTCGAAGATCCCTTACGGCCCGTCCCGGGCCCAGGAGGAGATCAACCAGATCCTTGTCGACCGGGCCCTGGCCGGCGCGTTCGTGGTGCGGCTCAAGGGCGGTGACCCGTACGTCTTCGGGCGTGGCGGCGAGGAGTTGCTGGCCTGCGCTGCCGCCGGTGTCCCGGTGACGGTGGTGCCCGGGGTGACCAGCTCGATCGCCGCCCCGGCCGCGGCCGGAATCCCGGTCACCCATCGGGGCGTGGCGCACGAGTTCACCGTCGTCTCCGGACACCTGGCACCCGACGCACCGGCTTCGCTGGTGCGCTGGGACGCCCTCGCCGGTCTGCACGGCACCCTGGTGATCCTGATGGGGCTGAAGAACCTCGCCGCTATCACGGCCACCCTGATCGCCAACGGTCGGTCGCCGCAGACCCCCGCCGCTGTCGTACAGGAAGCCACGACGGGCACCCAGCGGGTGCTGCGCTCGACGCTCGACGCGGTGGCCGCCGACGTGCTCACGGCCGAGGTACGGCCACCCGCCGTCGTCGTGGTGGGCGACGTGGTCAACACCCTCGACGGCTGAGGGAGTCGCTGCATCCGCAGTATTGGAGATCTTGGACAGTTTCCGTCAGCGCGTGACGGAAACTGTCCAAGATCTCGCCGGGAGCCGGGAGCCGGGAGCCGGGAGCCGGGAGCCGGGAGCCGGGAGCCGGGACAGACGACGGGCCGGAGCAGCGCTGCTCCGGCCCGTCGTGGTCTCTCGATCGACTACTGCTTGAGCATGTTGTCCAGCAGCAGGGCGCAGCGGATCAGACCGAGGTGGCTGTACGCCTGCGGGTGGTTGCCCAGGCCGCGCTCGGCGAGCGGGTCGTACTGCTCGGGGAGCAGCCCGGTCGGGCCGGCGGTCAGCACCATCTGTGCGAACAGCTCCTCGGCGTCGGTGCGGCGGCCGGTGCGTAGGTACGCCTCGATCAGCCACGCCGTGCAGATGTGGAAGCCGCCCTCACGGCCGGGCAGGCCGTCGTCCCAGTGGTAGCGGTAGACGACCGGGCCGCTGCGCAGATCCGCCTCGATCCGTAGGACGGTGGACAGGAAGCGCGGGTCGTCGCCCGGGAGCAGGCCGGAGAGGCCGATCCAGAGCGACGAGGCGTCCATGTCCTCGTCCCCGTACGCGACGCTGTACGCCTCGACGTCGGAGTGCCAGCCGTGCTCCAGCACGTTGGCGCCGATCCGGTCGCGCAGGTCCTTCCACTCGGGCCGGTCCTCGCCGCCGTGCTCGCGCATCACATGCAGCGCGCGGTCGACTGTCATCCAGCACATGACCTTGGAGAAGACGTGGTGCCGGGGTGGCAGCCGGGCCTCCCAGATGCCGTGGTCAGGCTCGTGCCAGCGGCGGCGGACCGCCTCGACCATGTTCTCCAGAACCCGCCACTCGTCGTCGCGGACCGAACCGCGAGCGTCGGCGACGGCCGCGATCAGGTCGGCGATCGGGCCGAAGACGTCCAGCTGCAACTGGTGGTTGGCGAGGTTGCCGACCCGGACCGGCCGGGAGCCGGCGTACCCGGGCAGCGTGTCGATGACCGCTTCGGCGCCCAGCTCGTAGCCGTCGATCGTGTAGAGCGGGTGCAGCCGCTCCGGGTGCCCACCGGTGCGCTCGATGCAGCCGTCCACCCAGCGCAGGAACGCCTCGGCCTCCTCGATGGAGCCCAGGTCGACGAGCGAGCGGGCGGTCAGCGCGGCGTCGCGCAGCCAGCAGTAGCGGTAGTCCCAGTTGCGGACGCCGCCCAGCTCCTCGGGGAGCGAGGTCGTCGCCGCGGCCAGGATCGAGCCGGTGGCCTCGTGGCAGAGCCCGCGCAGGGTGAGGGCGCTGCGCGCGACCAGTTCGCGGGAGGTGGACGGCAACCGCAGCGAGGCCACCCAGTCCTTCCACGGCTGCTCGGCTGCGGCCTGCCGCTCGTGGATCGGCACCCGGTGGTGCTCCAGGCTGTGCGTGCCGAAGCGCAGCTCCAGCACCACCTGCCCACCGGCGGCGGAGAGGTCGACGGTCGCCTTGGCGGTCTCGTACCCTCCGTCGTTGCCGACCTCCCACTGCACGCCGGGGGCGTAGAGCGCGACCGGTTCGTTCGAGCCGAGCACCAGCAGGCCGTCGCCGAGCGGCTGCAACTGGACGGCCACCTGGCCGAACTCCGGCCTCGGCGCGAATTCGACAGTGGCCTTGCCCCTGCCGGTCAGCACCCGGACCAGGGTCGAGTCGCCGGTGAGGACCGCCGGGCTGTCGCCGGGGGTGGTCTCCCGGGCCGGCTTGTCCAGCCAGTCGGTGACGGTGAGCCCGGACCACCGGGTCTCCACCGTCATCGTGCCGGAGCGGTAGCGCTGGCCCAGCGGGATGCCCCCACGTTCCGGGGCGATGCTGAAGTGACCGGCCGGGCTGCCACCCACCAGGTCGGCGAAGATCGCCGCCGAATCCGGCTTGGGGTGACAGAGCCAGCTCACCTTGGCCTCGGGGGTGAGCAGAGCGACGGTACGACCGTTGGCCAGCATGGAGTGCCGTTCGATCGGCACCGCCCGCTCACCGAACAGCCAGTGCCGCCGGGTCTCCAGCAGGAGGGCCAGCGCGCGGGCGGCCTCCAGCGGGTCGGCCACCCGGTAGCTGGCCTGGGTGTCACCGGGGCCGATCTTGATGCCGAGGTCGGGACCGTGCAGGTGGCCGAACCCGTTCTCGTCGGTGATGTCGTCGCCGATGAACAGCACCGCGCTGGAGGCGAGCTGGGTCCGCAACTGGTCGAGTGCGGTGCCCTTGTGGGTGGCCACCACGGAGAGTTCGATGACCTCCTTGCCCTGGGTCACCGTGACGCCGTCGAAGGTGGCCGGACCGTTGCGGACCGCCTCGATCGCGGCGGCGGCGATCTGCGGGTCGACCCCACGGGTGTGCATCGCGACGCTCGCCGGTTTGCGTTCCAGCCGGATGCCCGGGTGCTGGGCGGCGATCTCACGCAGCGCGTTGCGGACCTGGGTCCGTACGGCGACCAGCTCGGGGGAGAGCCGCTCGACGAAGCCGATGTCGAATTCGGAGCCGTGACTGCCGACGAGGTGCACCTCGCTGGGCAGCCGCGAGAGGGCGGCCAGGTCGCGCAGCGCCCGGCCGGAGACCACCGCCACTGTGGTCTGCGGCAGCGCGGCGAGCGCGCGGACCGCGGCCACTGACTCGGGCAGCGGAACGGCCGTGCTCGGGTCCTCCACGATCGGCGCCAGTGTGCCGTCGTAGTCGCAGGCGACAAGGAGTTGGGGGACCCGGGCTATCCGGCCGATGGCGGAGCGCAACTCAGGGTCCATGACCCCGGTGGCGACTGCCGCCCCATCGTTGAGGGACGTGTTCACTCGGCCTCCGCCTCGGGAACTCCGAGTTCCGAGAGGAAAGACTTGGCCCAGTGGCCCACGTCGTGGGTACGCAGGTGACGTTGCATTGTCCGCATCCGGCGGCGCGCCTCGGTTTTCTCCACGTGCACTGCCCGGAGGAGGGCGTCCTTGACCGCGTCCGGGTCGTGCGGGTTACACAAAAATGCCTGGCGAAGCTCCGTGGCGGCGCCGGCGAACTCACTGAGTACGAGCGCGCCACCCTGGTCGGCACGTGATGCTACGTATTCCTTCGCCACGAGGTTCATTCCGTCTCGCAGCGGGGTCACCATCATCACGTCGGCAGCAACGTACATCGCCGCCAGCTCACTGCGACTGTACGACTGATGGAGGTAATGAACCGCCGGCACGCCGACCCTGCCGAACTCGCCGTTGATCCGGCCGACCTCGCGCTCCACCTTCACCCGTAGTGCCTGGTAGTGCTCCACGCGCTCGCGGCTGGGTGTGGCGACCTGAACCATGACCGCGTCGGGAACTGTCAACTTTCCGTCAGCCAGCAGTTCCCGGAAGGCCTTGAGCCGCAACTCGATGCCCTTGGTGTAGTCCAGCCGGTCCACGCCCAGAATTATCGTCTTCGGGTCGCCCAGTTCGGCGCGAATCTGCTTGGCCCGGGCCTGGATCGCCGGATCGGCGGCCATCCGCTCCATCTCCTGGGTGTCGATCGAGATGGGGAAGGCGCCCGCCTTCACCTGCCGACCGTCGACCTGGATCATCTGCCCCTCGTAGCGCAGCCCGAGCAGGTGCCGGGCCAGCCGGACGAAGTTCTGCGCGGCCAGCCGCTGCTGGAAACCGACCAGGTCGGCGCCGAGCAGACCGCGCAGGATCTCGGTGCGGAACGGCATCTGCATGAACAGCTCGATCGGCGGGAACGGGATGTGCAGGAAGAACCCGATCCGCAGGCCGTCGGCCCGGCCGCGCTGACCTCGCCGGACACCCTGCTCGTCATCGCCGGCGGCACCCCCGACCAGGTCGCCGAACTGCCCAACGCGCAGCAGATCACCAGCGTCGGCGAGACCCCCGCCCTCCCCGAGACCACTGTGAACCTCATCCTGGGCGTGATCGCCGGCGGGTTGCTGTTCCCGGTGCTGATCTTCATCGGCACCGCGACCCGGCTCAGCGCCGCCCGCCGGGAGCAGCGCTTCGCCGCGATGCGCCTGGTCGGCGCGACACCCCGGCAGATCGCGATCGTCGCCGCCGCGGAGGCGGCCGCCGCCGCCGTCGCCGGCACCGCCGTCGGCTTCGCACTGTTCTACGCCTTCCGCGGCCCGCTCGCGGACATCCCGTTCACCGGCATGCCGTTCTTCCCCAGCGACATGTCGCTGGGCGTGCTGGACACCCTGCTCGTGGCGCTCGGCGTCCCGGCCGGCGCGGCGCTGGCCGCCCAGGTCTCGCTGCGTCGGGTCCGGATCTCGCCGCTGGGCGTCACCCGTCGGGTCACCCCCCGCGCGCCGCGGGCCTACCGGCTGATCCCGATGGTGCTCGGCGTCGCAGTGCTGGTGTTCGCGCTCGGCTTCCGGCCCGAGACGTCCGACGGTCAGGCCGCTGTGTTCCTGCCCGGGCTGCTGCTCATCATGGCCGGCCTGGTCTTCGCCGGCCCGTGGTTGACGATGGTCGGCGCCCGGGTGATGGCCCGGTACGCCAACCGCCCGGCCACGCTCATCTCCGCGCGGCGCCTCGCCGACAATCCGAAGGCCGGCTTCCGGGCGATCAGCGGCATCATGCTCGCGCTCTTCGTCACGAGCGTGTCCGTCGGCGTGATCACCACGATCGTCGCCAACCGCGGCCCGGCACCCACCGGCTCGACCGACGCGGGCACGGTGACCACCGTCTTCGACGAGGAGACAGCGTCGGTGCCCGGCACGCTCGTCGCCGAGCTGCGGGCGATCACCGGGGTGCGCTCCGCGACCGCCATCCGCGAGAACCCGGTGGTGACCGACTCGGGCGAGGTCGGGGTGATCGCCTGCACCGACCTCCCGAGCGAGTACGGTCGGTGCGCCGACGGCGCGGCCGTCATCGAGGTGCCGATGGGCCTCAGCCGCTGGCGGGAGTCGGCGTCGTCCGCGACGGTCTGGCCGGCCGCGTCGCTCACCCTCGACGAACTCCAACGGCTGCCGGTCGGGGCGATGGTCGTCGGCACGGACGGCTCCGCCGCCGCCGTCGAGCGCACCCGTACCGTGCTGGAGGTCGCCTTCCCGACCTTCTGGGTGGGGCCGAACGTGCCCGGTGACTTCGAGTCGGACTTCGCGAACACGCTGCGCGGCTGGGAGCAACTGGCCAACGTCATCATCATCGCCAGCCTCGCGCTCGGTGGGTGCAGCCTCGCGGTCAGCGTCATCGGTGGTCTCACCGAACGCCGACGGCCGTTCAGCCTGCTGCGCCTCAGCGGCGCTCCGGTGCGGATACTGCGTCGGGTGGTGGCGTTGGAGAGCGCCGTGCCGATGCTCGCCGTCGCCGCCGTCGCCATCGGCATGGGCCTCCTCGCCGCCCACCTGTTCCTCCGGGCGCAGATGGGCTACACCCTCGTCGCGCCTCGGCCGGGCTTCTACGTGATCGTCGTGGTCGGGTTGGCAGCCTGCCTCGGCGTCATCGCGTCCACCCTGCCGCTGCTGGAACGCATCACCGGACCGGAGACCGCCCGCAGCGAGTAGTGCTCACCCCGTCGGCCCGGTGGTGGTGAGAGCCACCACCGGGCCGAGGACGAAGACGGCGGGTGGGCCGACACCCTCCCGGGCGGCGACAGCGCCGATCTCGTCCAGCCGGGCGGGCACCGATCGCTGGTCGGGCAGCCCGGCGTCCTGCACGGCGAGCACCGGGGTCTCCGGGGCCCGGCCGTGCTCGATCAGCACGGCGGCGATCTTGGCGATGGTGTCGACGGCCATCAGCAGCACGACGGTGCCCCGGGCCCGGGCCAGTGCCGCCCAGTCGACGAGCGAGTCGGGGTGCCCGGGCGGCAGATGCCCGGACACGACTGTGACGTCGTGCGCCACCCCCCGGTGAGTGACCGGCACACCGGCGAGGGCCGGTGCGGCGAGCGCGCTGCTCACCCCGGGCACCACAGTCACCGGCACACCGGCCGCCACGCAGACCTGCACCTCCTCGTGGCCGCGCCCGAAGACGTAGGGGTCACCGCCCTTGAGCCGGACCACCCGCCGGCCGGCGCGGGCGTGCGACACCAGTGCCTCGTTGATCGCCTCCTGGGCCATCGACGGGCCACGGGGCACCTTCGCGGCGTCGACCACCAGCACGTCGGGGCGCAGCCCGGCGAGCAGCCCCTGCGGGGCGAGCCGGTCGACCACAACGACGTCAGCGGCGTCGAGCAGCGCCTTCGCGCGTACCGTGATCAGGTCGTCGGGCCCCGGCCCGCCGCCGACCACGGCGACCGAGCCGTGCCCGTGGTCGTGGTGGTCGTGCCCGTGGTCGTGATGGTGGTGACCGACCGGGTCGTCGGGGTGGTCGTGCGGGCGTTGCGGACGACCCACCTTGTCCGCGAAGCCGGGCATCAGCACCCGGTACGCGCAGGTGTCGCAGTTCATCCTGATGTCCCCGCCCAGCGCCTCGGCGTACCGCTCCAGGACGAGGTCGGCGAGGGCGTCACAGTCGCCGATCACCTCGGCGACGCGGACGTCCAGGTCGGGGTGGGCGGCGGCGAACTCCGCCGACTGGGCGCAGGCCCGGCTGCGGGTCGTCGCCAGCCTCTCCACTCTCAACGTCGGCGACAAGATCGCGTTCCC